>JBEKUT010000023.1:0-29393 GCA_049514735.1 Bryobacteraceae bacterium | reverse complement strand
TTTTGAAACTGTTCGAGAGTAAGTTGAAGTAAGGCGTGCGTACGGTTCTAGGCGCGCCGGCGCTCCTTTTCCAGTCTCGCGACCAGAAACACCTTCAGCAGAGACTGAAACGGCACGCCCCGTTTGTTCGCGAGGACTTTCAGATCCTCAATCATGGAAACAGGCAGCCGCAAAGAAATCGTTCGAAGTGTGGGTTTCAAATTGGGAAGTTTGCGAGGCGTGGCGCCCTGCCAATCGATAAACTCCGTTGAATCGTTCTTAGCCCAGAACCTGCGTTCTTCGTCTTCGGATCGAAATTTAGGTATCAGCTTTTTTTTGGTGCTCGGCATAAGAATTTCTTTTTAGTTCATGTCTCGAAAGGATGACGATACATATTAGCGATCACGGATTGTTATCGCGGCTCAAACTCGAAGTGAATGGCCGCATTGCGATAGTCAATCGTCATCGCCAAGTTGCGCAGCACCGGCATCCCCAGGAGTCCGCCCATTTCCATCCCCATATCGTCGCTCATGCGGCTGAGATCGAGAGCAACCATGTCCGCATTATCCTGGCTGAAAGTCGAAAATCTCAACCGCACGCGATCGGCACGCGATACTTCCTTTACGCGTCCTTGCACGCCTTGAACGTTGGTGTAGTTATCGTGATGTACTTTTGTAATGTCGCGCGCGGCCGTGACGTTGATGAGGTTCGTGCTCGATCCCGAGTCAATGATAAATAAGCGGGCTGGTCCATCGTTGATGAAGGTGGGGATCACAAGATGACCGAAATAAAAGATGCGCAGAAAGCCGGGCGGAAGACGATCGTCCGAATCATGGACGCCGTCCGGCGGGGCCGTCAAACCCGGGTACGGCGAGAGGCGAAGCTTCTTGTGAGGCCAATCGAGTTCGACAAGAAACTTGGAGAAGAAGTCGGTTCCGATCAGGCCGTCGTGGCTGGAATCCTTAGCCGTGTCGAAGATCGAGACGGGGCAATTCTGAACGACGAGATCGCCGATGCGGACCTCGCTCGCGAGATTTCTAAACTCGCTAGCCGGCTCCTTATCTCCGATTCCACGGACATCGCCGCCTTCCTCTTCCAGCGTTTCGAATCCCGCTTTCTTTGCGGCCTTTCGCGACAGTGAAATGCCGCCGGCTCCGCTGTCGAGCAGCAGCGTGCCCTGATAAGAATCGTTGAACTTTACGTGCAGTCCGACGCCGTGCGGATATTTGGGATTCTCGAAAATATCGACGAGATTCAATTCATAACTGCGATACGGGCTGGCCAGAGTACGGGTATGCCGATCTCCTAAGGCTATGTCGGCGGCGATGTGCGCGCGCAGACGTTTCGCCTCCTCGGTCGCCGGATCGTAGATGCTCAGGGCACGGCGAAGCGCTTCAACGTGGGCGGCGCCTTTCAACGTATTGGCCCAGGCGAGAACCAATCCGGGATCGTCAGGCGCGGCTTGGTACGCGCTTGTCGCAAGTCGTTCCGCTGTCGCGAATTTAGCGACCGTTCGGAAGACGCGCGCCAACCCCTCCAGAGCATAGGGGTTTTTCGCATCCAAGCTCGAGGCTTTTCGAAACGAAGCTTCGGCCTGCGCCAGTTGCCCTTGACGCCACAAGGCGCGCCCTTGGGCGGTGTATGCTCCGGCAGTTTCCGGCGCGCTCTTAAGAGCCCGATCGGCAGCTTCATATGCTTCGCCGGCCCGACGCGCTTCAATGAGCGCGCGCACCAACGAATCCCAGCCAGCGCCCCAGGAGGGATCGTCGCGCAAAATGTCTCTATATAGGTCCACCGCGCGCGGCCAATGCGCGGAATACAACTCGCGTTGCGCCGCATCTCTAGACGGATTTTCGGCCGCGGCGCCAACGAACGACGCCGCGATAACGGCGATGAGATAAACCTTTTTGATACTCTTATTCTTGCACGTTTGATTGTCTTGTGGCCCGCGCCGATTGTCCATTGCAATGCGATTCTCAAAATTGTTCGTGTCATGTGTCTTCTGCGCTGGCCATGCGGCATCGCAGAGTGCTGGATTTCCGCTCGAATCCGTAACGGCCGAGGGCTCCGCCATCCCTCAATCTGCGATATTAGACATCACCGGTCTAAAGATACATTCCCTTATCGATGAGGCAGGCATTGAAAAGGCCTGCAAGAAGCTTCAAGAAAGCGGCCTGTTCGCCTCCATTGCTTATCGTTACGCCCCCGGTCCCAAGGGCTACGCAGTCACTTTGAGTCTGGGCGACCAGGCTTCACTCTTCGATGCCACCATCGACGTCCCCGGCGCCGATGAAAACGAAACCTGGCAATGGTTGACCGCGAAATTCCACTGCTTCGATCACAAAGCGCCTCAAGTGGACGCCGCGCAGAAGTATCTGGCCGGCCAAATCGAGCAGCATCTCGGGAGCGTTATGCGAGGTCAGCACCTCACCGTCCGCATGGAGACCGACCTGAAGACGAACAAGTCGATCCTTTCATTCCAGCCGGAGACATTACCGCGGGTCGTGTCAGTCGCTTTCACCGGTAATCGGGATGTTACTTCGGCCGATCTGGCGGCAGTGTTGAATCAGGTCGTGAATTACCAGGAATATACTGCCAGGATGTTCGCGTTGGCCGTTGAACTCAACCTCCGGCCGGTGTACGAACAGCGCGGGTTGTACCGCGTGCGGTTCACACCCGGCGGCCCACAATGGACCGACGCCGGCGTTGCACTGAATGTCGCCATCACGGAAGGCGAGCCCTACCAATTGGGCGGCGTGATATTGATTGGTGAGGATCTTCCTGGCGACAGGATGCTCTCGGCCGCCAAACTGCCGAACGGGAAAGTTGCGAACTGGAAACAGATCCAGGATGGTATCTGGGAGATGGAGAAGGTAGTCAGGCGAACGGGTTTCTTCGAAGTACGGGCCGTGCCAGAAAGGAATTACGACGACGCAGGGCACATACTGAACCTGCGCATCCGCATCGTTAAGGGACCGCTTTATCACTTTGGCGAAGTTAACATCACGGGACTCGCACCGGACTTGCAGGAGAAAGCGCGCCGGATGTGGCAGCCTAAACCCGGAGATCCTTATGACTACGCCTATCCGAACGAATTCTTGCGGGCGTTCTCAAAAGTCGTGGATTTTCGGAATTTTCGCAAGTACGAAGCGAATTCGCAGAAGGGCGCGGGCGATCACGTGATGGATACCAACCTGGTGTTTGTAGTGCGATGAGTGAAGAGGTGGTTTGACTATGTTCCGATTATATGCGCTGGCTGCCTTGCTAGCCTGCTCGATTCTAGCGGCTCAAGATTCGAGAGAGACGATTCTCGCGGCCAGCCGGTCCGGTATCGTGGAATTGATCGATCCTGCAACGCTCGCAACCGTTGCCCGTATGCACTTCAGAGCCGGACCCGTTGGACTTAACGGAATCTCCGCGAGTCGCGATGGCTCCTCACTTTATGTCGAAGGACCTATTCCAGGAGACCCGAAGGCCTGTTGTGTTCTATATTCAGTGGAACTGGCGACGCTTCAGGTCAAGCTGGCAGCGTCCATTCCAGGGAGCCGCTCTCGTAATTCGTTGGTCATTTCGGACGGTTTGGTGTATGACGCCGCGACGATCATGCGAAACGAGATGCCCAAAGAGATGAGCAATGAACGTCTTCATCTTTCGCCGGATGGACGCTGGCTGTTCGGAGTAAAAAGTTTCCAAGGTCCCGCACTTGACCTCTACGACATCGGCCGTAGACAAGTCGTTCGGCGATTGACCGCGGAAGGGCTGAAAGGAGATTGGTGGCCAAGCGGAGCGTGGTCTGGCAATCGGTTCTATTTATACGCAAATGATGCGGACGGCACAGGGAGGCTCTGGGCAGTATCGCCAGAGTCGACGCAGTTAGGTCCCGGAGAAACGATCGCGCCATTCGGCAGTGTCTCCGGATGTTCCAATCCATCGCCGAGAGGGATCGCCGCATCCGGTGGCGCGCTTTTCATTTACGAGGAGTTCGGATTCAAGGTGGATCGCCGGAATTCGTGTAAGGAACCAGTACCTGGGGGTGCGTGGATGATAGATCCTGCGAAGGGCACGCAGGCGCGTCAAATTGCGCCGACCCGGCATTTCTCGGTGCTCTTCACGAATCTGGCGCGTTCGGAACTCCACGGTTTGAACATTGAAAGTCCAAACTGGGACGTTCCCGCCGAACTTGTCCGGATGGACCCGCGTGACGGCCGAATCCTACAAACACGGCATCTCGACCGGGGGTTCTGGCGTGTCGCGATGGCACCGCTTCGCGTCGTCCCTTCAGGCGATTTGCATCCAAACGGTTTCATAGGATTTTGAGAGTGCGCTGCATCGCTTCACGAGGTTAGGGGACGGGTTTCGCTTCGGCCTTGGCCTTGCGAAAATCCGCGGCGAGCTTCTTTGTTATTCTGTCGACAACATCGACGCTGGCGCCGGCAAATTTCGCACCGAGGCTCTCTTCCGTCGCCGACCAAATGACGTCACCATCCTTGTCCACCAGGCGCACGGCGGCCATGGCTTCGTGCTTTCTTTCCTCGATCTTTTGGTTTTCGCTTTCTCCCGCGCCGATGCTGGTAGTAATGCGATCGGAAGCCTGGCGTTGCGCGGCAGCGGCGGACGTGGTAATCCCGCTGTTCCCCCCAAAGCCTGGAATGCTGAGCGAACTGTGGGCGTTGATGTTATCCGACGAATTGAAGACGTCGGTGAAAGCCTGGTCATGCCCGGCGCCTTTGAGCACCGCATCCGCTTTCTCTTCCTCTTCGGTCACGATGAATAACTTGGTGGCTTGAATACTGCTCATCAGCATGTCGCGGATGCGCAATGCCGATTCGCCGCCGGTCAGGATGTCCACGTAGATGCGGCGGACCTTGACGAACGCCGCGGCCGTCTCCCGCTCCGGGGCTATCTCTTCCGTCTCGGGGGGAGGGGGCGGCTTTACAGGCTTCTCGATGAACAAGAGCGCCAGGGCCATGGTTGCGATCATCCTTTGCCCGCCTTTCTCGCTTCTTCATCCTGAAACTCGATCTTGCGGCCAGTGCGAGCTTCCAGGCTCACCAGGATCATACGAATGTCGTCCTTATTTACCCGGAAGATCATGGCTTGCTGATGCCCGTCTTCGTCGGTATAGCCGACGGTGAGAAAATGCTGGCGTTTCTTACTAAATAAGAACAGCGGCGATACGAGCACCGCGGCCAGGTAGCGGCGATCCACTTTCTGTCCGTATTCGATGAGGTTAATTTTTTCGTAAGGCACGCGCCAGCGCGCTTTCTTGGAGTAGAACACGAAGAACTCGTCGTCGATTGCCTGGATGCTGCCGGAACAGCCATCCGGGATTTGTGCGATGGTACCGCCGGCATACTCCGCACGGCTGCCCTTGCCGCCGGCCGGTAACGCTAATCCGCCGGCGGCAAGGAGCAGTACACACAGGTTTCGAATTGGCATACTCGAATGCGAACTCGCGACAGTAGTGGCAGGGGGCTCCAGAACTCTCAGATTTTTGACGTTGCTAACCGCGTCCGATGTAGGGCATGGTGGTCGCCATCAACGTTATGAATTGAACGTTGGCGGCGAGCGGCAGGCTGGCCATATAGACGACGGCGTCGGCGACGTGGCGCACATCCATGCGCGGTTCCACCATCTGCGCGCCGTTCGCCTGGGGTACGCCGGCGGCCATGCGTTCGGTCATTTCGGTAGCCGCATTGCCGATGTCGATCTGGCCGCAGGCGATATCGTAAGCGCGGCCGTCGAGGGAAATGGATTTTGTGAGTCCGGTGATGGCGTGTTTGGTGGCGGTGTAGGGCGCGGAGTTTGGTCTGGGTGCGTGGGCCGAGATCGATCCGTTATTAATAATGCGGCCGCCGCGGGGGGTTTGCCGTTTCATCAGGCGCATGGCGGCTTGCGCGCACAGGAACGCTCCGGTGAGGTTGACGCTCACTACCGCGTTCCATTGTTCGAAACTGATTTCGTCCATGGGAACAGCGGGCGCGCCGATCCCGGCGTTGTTGAAAAGAACATCGAGACGTCCGAATGTTTCCTCGATGCGGGCAAACAACGCTCGGACCTGTTCCGGCCGGCTGACGTCGGTGGGACATGGAAGCATCGTTTTGTTTTGTCCCATGGCCGCTGTCTCATTCAATTGCCCGGCGCGTCTTCCGGCTAATAGGACGGCATATCCGGCTGCTTCCAGCGCCAGGCTCACGGCACGGCCAATGCCGCTTCCAGCGCCTGTAACGAGCGCGACTTTCGTGTTCGTCATCGTAGGTTCCTAGAGTACCTACGATTGGCATAAGATGTATGCAGACATTATGTCTAAACACGTGTTAGTAACTGCAATCGCAGTCGGCGCCGCTCTCGTCATGACGGCGTGTTCGGAAGCTCCCAAGACGGAGACCAAGGCTGTGCCCGAGGCGGCTGCCCCCACGGAACCCGTTCTCGGCAAGACGGCCTTTTACGAAATGTACAAGCCGGCGCGAGCCTGGGCGACGGACCTGTTGGTGCTGAGCCTGACCAGCGGCGACGTAGAGGGGTTCAAGATCCAAGGCGGTAAGGCCGCAATGTGGACGGCGGTTTTTGTGTCGCCGAGCAAGCAGGCAGCGCGGACGTTCACCTATGCGATCGTCGACCAACTGCCTAAGGTCCACAAAGGCGTATTCGAAGGCGGAATGGAATCGTGGACCGGCTCGACCAAGCAGAGCGAACCGTTCCAGATTGCGGATGTCGCTTACAATTCCGACGCCGCCGAGGAAGCGGCCGCGGAGAAGGCGGCGGCGTTTCTCAAGAAGAATCCGAATAAGCCGCTTTCGTTTTTTCTGGGGAAAGCGGCCCGTTTCCCCGCGCCCGTTTGGTATGTGCTGTGGGGCGATAAGAAGCTCGGATACTCGGCTTATGTGAATGCCACGACCGGGAAGGTCATGACGGGCAAGTAGGAACCGCTCCCTTCCGGTCACGGCTCGGAAAAAAACGTGTCACGGCTCGGAAAAAAACGGGTCACGGCTCATAGAGGAGCGTTACTTGAGAGTGAAGACGACGTCGATCTCAGTGACCACTTCGGTGGGTTGCCCATCGAGAAGCATGGGTTTGTAGACCCACTGGCGGACTGCTTCTTTTCCCGCTTGGACCAAAATCTGGGGACCGCTGACGTATTGCACGTTCTTGACGCGGCCGTCTTTTCCGATTGCCGCCGTGAACTGTACGGTTCCCTCAACGTGCGCTGTTTTGGCCAATGACGGATAAACAGGCGCGACGCGTTTGATGAGATTCGCGGCCTGAACGTGGCCGCCGATCCGGACCTGACGCGGCGGTTGCGAGGGCTTGGGATCGGGGGGCGGGGGCGCGTTCATTTCGGGCACAATCACCAGTGGCTTTATGACGGCCGCGTCTGGCAGCGCGGTGGAAGCATCGAGAACGACGGGTGGACCGTCATCGATTTTCTTTGGCGTTGGCATTGGCGGAGGCGTGAAGGCGCGAACTGTTGCGCGCGGCGCAGTGAGCTCAGGCGTCGCCTTTTGCGGGGCTTCGACTTGCGCCTGCCGCGGCGGGGCGGACGATGCAGGGGGCATAGATGTGGCCGGAATGGAGCCGACCTGCAACTTAGAAGGATGCACCAGACCGATGGCGACGGCGCGCTTGGCGGGAAACAATCGATCTCTGTTGAGAAAAGCGGTAACGCCAGCGCATGCGACAGCCGCCGCGAGAAAAATATAAAGCACCGGGAATGCGCTCTTGCGGGGCACGGCAGCACTTGGACCTGCCGCCAAGTTGTCGTTTTCCGAATCGATTTCCGGCTCGGGAAGCTCTACTCTATCCTCGTCGCTCATCGCGAGCAACGGCAGCGTACTCTCTACCTCGGCGTGGCCGTGCTCTGCAATTTCGCTGGAATGCGACCGCTCTAGAGCTGCGCGAATTCTTTCCGATGGGTTCATTAGAGTATCCGTCCTACGGCACCCTATTCCACAAAATCGGTAGACACCCGCGCCCGCTATAGGTTCAATTTCCGGGAAAAATCACTGAGTTTTAAGAGGTACGAAATCGCTAAAGCGAACGCACGGGTTCGGGACGCGTCTCCCGCATGAGAATGAGCGTCTGGCGCGCGAGCTCGATGGATTTGCCGGCCGGCAGTACACGGTCGAAGGTCTGCTCCGGATCGTTGGTGTCGATGACTACTTCCCAGTCTGTCGATTTCGGCGACTGCGGCAAATAAAACTTGATCGGTTCGTGATGGCAGTTCAGCATCAACAGGAAGGTGTCGTCCACCACGGGCTCGCCTTTCTCGTCGACGTGATCGATCGTCTCGCCGTTCAGCATGACGCCGAGGCAGCGGACCCAGCCGGCGCCCCATTCTTCGTCGGTCATTTCCTGGCTGTCCGGGCGCAGCCAGACGATGTCTTTCACTTCCGATCCGCGAATGCTACGGTCCTGATAAAACTTCCTGCGATGCAAATTGGGGTGTTCCTTGCGGATACGAATCAGATGGCGCGTGAATTCGAGAAGGGAGAGTTTGCGCTCGTCAAGATCCCAGTTGTACCAGGTGATGGGATTGTCCTGGCAATAGGCGTTGTTGTTGCCGTTTTGAGTACGGCTGATTTCATCGCCCCCGCAGATCATGGGAACGCCCTGTGAGAGCAACAGTGTCGCCATGAAGTTGCGTTTCTGACGCTCCCGGAGCTCGACGATTTCTAGATTATCGGTGGGTCCTTCGACGCCCATGTTCCATGAATAGTTGTCGTTGGCCCCGTCATTGTTATCTTCGCCGTTGGCTTCGTTGTGCTTCTCGTTGTAGCTGACCAGGTCGTTCATCGTGAAGCCGTCGTGGGCCGTCGCGAAATTGATGGAGGCGGAGGGACGCCGTCCGTCCGGCTGGTACAGATCGCTGCTTCCGGTGAGCCGGTAACCGAGGTCCGAAAGCTGTCCATCGTCGCTCTTCCAATAGCGGCGGACGGTGTCGCGATATTTGCCGTTCCACTCCGCCCACAGGACGGGAAATTTGCCGACCTGATAGCCGCCGGCGCCGACATCCCAGGGCTCGGCGATGAGTTTGACCTGAGAGATTACGGGGTCCTGGTTGATGATATCGAAGAATGCGGAGAGCCGGTCCACGTCCTGCAGTTCGCGCGCCAGCGTGGCGGCGAGGTCGAAGCGGAAACCATCGACGTGCATCTCTTCCACCCAATAACGCAGGCTGTCCATGATTAGCTTGAGCACCTGCGGATGCCGCACGTTCAGACTGTTGCCGGTTCCCGTGTAATCCATGTAGAAGCGCTGCTGGTCCGGCACCAGACGATAATACGTGGGGTTGTCCACACCCCGGAAACTGAGCATCGGACCCATGTGATTGCCTTCGGAGGTGTGGTTGTAGACTACGTCGAGAATGACCTCGATGCCTTCGCGGTGCAGCGCCTTCACCATGGATTTGAATTCGGCCACCTGCTGACCGGTGTCGCCGGAGCTGGCATAGCGGGCGTCGGGAGCGAAGAAATTCGTCGTGTTATAGCCCCAATAATTTTTCAGGCCTTTATCAACGAGGTGCTTGTCGTCCAATATCTCGTGAATAGGCATCAACTCCACGGCCGTGATGCCCAGTTTTTTCAAATAGGCGATAGCCGCCTTGGACGCCAAGCCCGCATAGGTGCCGCGCAATTCCTTGGGCACATCGGGATGGCAATGCGTGAAGCCCTTCACGTGGAGTTCATAAATGATGGAATCGCTCAGCGGAATCTTGGGAGGCCGGTCCTGCTCCCAATCGAAGTAAGGGCTCCTGACTACGCACTTGGGCATGCCGGCCGCATCGTCGCGATCGTCCATCGCGAGATCCTCATCGGGACCGCCAAGCTGATACGGAAAGATCGGCTGGCTCCAGTCAACCTGGCCGGTAATCGCGGTAGCGTACGGGTCGATCAAGAGTTTGGAAGGGTTAAACCGGAGACCCTGGTTGGGATCGTAGGGTCCGTGAACGCGATAGCCATACAATTGCCCAGGTTGAATGTTGGGCAGATAGCAATGCCAGACATACGCAGTGCGTTCCTTGACTTCGATGGTTTCGCAGTCGGTACTGTCGCGTTTTTCAAACAGGCATAATTGAACTCGCCCGGCGCTTTCGGAATACAGCGCGAAGTTGACGCCGGTTCCATCCCACGTGGCGCCTTGCGGATACGGTCTTCCTGGAAGTAAGGTTCTCCCCATAGTCAGTTACTCCTTGGACCCAATAAACCGGACCTTGTTTCAGGTAAGTTGCGCGCGCGCCAACTCACGGCGGCCGCGGAGAAGATTCGAGATCGCGCGGCAGTCTTCCGACATCTCGCGGAACTGCTCCGGATCGAGGGTTTGGAAACCATCCGTGAGCGCACGATCGGGGTGCGGGTGGACCTCGACGATCAAGCCGTCCGCCCCTGCGGCTACCGCGGCCAACGCCATGGGATGCACTTTATCGCGCTTGCCGGTGCCGTGGCTGGGGTCGACAATGATGGGGAGATGGCTCAGAGTTTTTACGGCGGGAACGACGCTGAGGTCCAGCGTGTTGCGCGTGTGATCCGTGAAAGTGCGGACTCCACGCTCGCAGAGGACCACCTGATAGTTTCCTTCGGAAAGGATATATTCGGCCGCCATCAGGAACTCTTCGAGCGTGGAGGACATGCCGCGTTTTAACAGAATCGGTTTGCGCGAGCGTCCGGCGCGGCGCAGGAGCGAAAAATTCTGCATGTTGCGGGCGCCGATCTGGATGCAATCGGCGTAGTGTTCCACGAGATCGAACACTTCGACGTCGATGGCTTCGGTGACGATTCCGAGACCGGTGGCGTCGCGCGCCTCGGCAAGGAATTTTAGTCCTTCTTCGCCGAGTCCTTGGAAAGCGTAGGGCGAGGTGCGGGGTTTGTATGCGCCGCCGCGAAGGAGTTGGCCGCCGGCAGCTTTGACAGCTCGCGCGGTTGCGAGAATCTGATCGCGGCTTTCCACCGAACAGGGGCCGGCGCAAATGGCGAGTTCCGGGCCACCTATAAGAACGCCCGCGATCTCGACGACTGTATCGTCGGGTTTAACCTCGCGGCTGACGAGTTTATAAGGTTTGGAGACGCGAATCGCTTCAGCGACTCCGGGTAGGCTTTCAAATTCGGCGGGGTCCACGGGGCCGCGATTGCCAGTGATGCCAATGGCGGTACGCTCGGCCCCAGGGAGGACATGGGCGCGAAATCCGAGGCTTTCGATTCTCGCGCAGACCCGGGCGACATCGCCTGCGCCGGCCTGCGCCCGCATTACGACGAGCACAAAATTAGTGTCCCATGGCGGACGAAACGCCGGCCGAGTCTCAACTTTGTTGAGCGGCCATGGCGTTTTGTGCCGCGAGACGAGCTCGGATCGCCTGCATCTGTTCACGGGCCATCGCGACACGCTTCCGGCCGTCGGGGGAAGCGTCGATCAACTTTTCGAGATTGGCGGCAAATTTCGGTGAGTACATGGCGCGAATTTCGCCCAGAATCGGCTCGATCTTCGAAAACGTGCCAATGTGCTCGCCGTTGGTATCGTCGAACATTTCGATACCGATGGCGCCGTTGTTGACGAGACCGGCGGCCATGTCCCAATAGGTTATGACCATGCGCAGATAGGCGCTCTTATCGCTGAACATCGCGCTATTGAAGTCAGCCATCGTCTCGGGACTGAACTCCCGAAAATACCAGTCGCGAGCTTTGCGCATCGTATCTTCGCGGCGCAATTCATAGAGCTTTAGAATCAATCCGGCTTCTTCCTGTTTCGACATGGAAAGAATCCTCCCTTTATCCGGCGCTTGTCGCGCGCTTCTGAGTGTAGCAAAGGTTAGTTGCGAGGCGCTTTTCAAGTGCGTATCAATCATAAAAACTCGGTTCTGCCTAGCAGCTCGGCTGGCGACAGGAGGTCAAAATCACGTGAGACGTTCTCGTCCAGGTGAAAGCGAATACCCAATGGTCAGGACGCTTCTTCCAAGCGTTCCTGACGCAGTTTCGTTTCCAGCAAGGATGGGTTCTTGCGCCGGAACTCCTCCGCAAAGGCGCGTTCGGTTCGCATCTCCTCCTGGATTTCCTCGATGTGGTCGAAATAGTAGGCGAGTGCAGCGTGAACGTCCGCGAGAGTGATGCTCGGGATGTGAGACACGATCTCGTCAGGCGTCATGCCCTGATGCTCATGCCAAACTACGATGTCGAGCACGCGGACCCGGTGGCCGGCGATGCAGGTTTTCCCGCC
Source organism: Bryobacteraceae bacterium (assembly GCA_049514735.1). Classification (GTDB taxonomy): domain Bacteria; phylum Acidobacteriota; class Terriglobia; order Bryobacterales; family Bryobacteraceae; genus JAICMB01. Next base: position 17,210 of record JBEKUT010000023.1, on the reverse strand, counting down.
ACAAATCCCAGGCGTCCTCACGATTCGATCCTGCGTGGACATAACTTAAGTATAAAGTCAAAAGCGCTTGAGCTGATGGAGGATGGAATAGCTGTTGCCGCCGCCGGGCAGCGGCACCGTATGGACGGGATTCCAGTTCTTGTCCATAGCTCCGATGTAGTGAATGTCTTTGCGATCCGCGCCCATCAGGATCACTGCAAATCCGAGCTTCGGATAGCCTAGCAGCCGATATTGAAACTCACCCCGATCCGATTTCCAGCGATCTTCCTGCGGAGGACCGAGCGCGCGCACAACGGCGAAGTAATCGTCGCGATTGGTTAATCCGGTATCGGTCTGGAGGATGGGCGAATAGACAATGCGGTTGCCGATGATCTCGCCGCGATAGAGGCTGACGACAAGAACACAGGCCAGAATCGCAACCGAAATTCCTACAAGTACCAGCTTTCCTATGCGGGACTCGGCGCCGTCGCTGACGCGAATCCCGACGACTACGGCAGGGCGGATCTCGGTGGGAGTAATGGATGGTCTGGGACCCTCGTTCACCGCGACCGGCATTTCAATCACGCGGCGAACCACGGGCCATAACGCGCCGGCGCGGTACTCCATTTCTTTGGTCAGGCCGACAATCATCACCGGTTCGTCGATCCTCGAGATCTCACCGAGCAGTCGGCGAGGCACCCATATGTCGTCGCCACTCTTGGTATTGCGGACCAGAACCTCGGACCAGGTGGCGCGCTGGTACAACCATTCGTTGTGGGCTATGTTTCCGATGGGCGGGTAAAATGAAAATGGCCGGGGCCCGAGTTGTTCGAGAGGTGGGGGCGCCGGTGGTACTGCCATCTAGGTAAACTCAGCTTTCGTTTCCTATGTTATCCCGCTTGAAAACCGAGACGGGCGCGCATACTCTGGAATTAGCGGGACCTCTTGCACAGCCATAATCACAGTCATCATCACCACCATCATGGGACCGGGAAGATCCTGCAATGGTCCTCCGCCATCACAGTGCTGTTCGTCATCGTGGAGGTGATTGCGGGTATCAGAGCGCATAGCCTGGCGCTGCTGGCGGACGCGGGGCACAATTTTACGGATGCGCTGGCGCTGGTGCTCGCGGCCATCGCCGTTTTCATACAGACCCGGCCACCGAACGAGGTGAAGACCTACGGCTATCATCGGGCGGGCGTGCTGGCGGCGTTTGTCAACGCGCTGACGCTGATCGCTATTTCGATTTGGATCTTTTTCGAATCGTGGCAGCGGCTGCTGCATCCCGAGCCTGTAGCCGAGTGGACCATGCTGGTGGTGGCCGGAATCGGCCTGCTGGTTAACGGCTCTATCATGGCGGGTCTGCATCACGACAGGCACGATCTGAATGTGCGCGCGGCCTTCGTTCACATGCTGGGCGATGCGCTGGGGTCGTCCGGCATCATGGTTGGCGCCGTGCTCATCTACTTTACGAAGTGGCAGGGTATCGACGCGATTCTTTCGCTTCTGATCGGCGTACTGATCATCTGGTCGGCGTGGGACATTATCAAGGAATCGCTGAACATTTTGCTCGAAGGACTGCCGCGGGGTTTGCAGTTGAATTCCGTGATTACGGAGATGGGCAAAGTGGCGGGAGTCATCGACGTGCATGACGTTCATATCTGGACACTGGGAACAAATGCGCATGCTTTGAGCTGCCACATTCAGATTGCGGATATGCCGCCGTCGGAGAGCGAATCGATTCTGAAGCAGATCAACGAAGTGCTATGCGGCTACCACATCCATCACACGACGGTGCAGTTTGAACACGCCAAGTGCGAAAGCGAATGCTCGATTCTGGTACCGCACGAGCATTGATCGACGTTTCTACATGACCAACCTTTCTCGAAGAACTTTTGTAGCCGGTTCCGCGTTTACGGCGCTGAGCTATGCCCGCATTCCGGGCGCGAACGAACGCCTGCGCATTGGCGTGATCGGATGCGGCGGCCAGGCCAACGATCATATGCGGAACCTGATAAAGATGCGCGATTCGGACAATTGCGACATCATCAACGTCTGCGACGTGTTCGATAAGCGCGCGGATCAGGCCGCGCAACTCACCGGCGCGAAGGTGTTGAAAGACTATCGCAGGGTGCTCGAAAATCCGGACGTCGATTACGTTTTGATCGCTACTCCGGAACACTGGCACTTCCAAATGACCATGGACGCGGCGGCCGCGGGCAAACACATCTACTGTGAAAAGCCGATGACGCAGCGCGTGGAGCAATCGAAGAAGGTCGCCGCGAAGATCAAGCAATCCGGTTTGAAGATGCAGGTCGGCGTGCAGGGTATGTCCGACGATTCCTACGAAGCGGCGAACAAATACGTGAAGGACGGAGCGCTGGGCAAGGTGGTGCTGGCGCAGATCGATTATTCGCGAAATTATAAAGACGATTTTTGGGCGTACCCGATCGACACCGATGCGCGGCCTGGCGAGAATCTGGATTGGAAAGCTTGGCTCGGCCCGGCGCCGAAGCGGCCATTTGATGCGGACCGCTGTTTCCGGTGGCGGCGTTACTGGGATTATTCGGGCGGCATTGCGACGGACCTGTTTATCCATCGTGTGACGAGAATCATCAAGGCGCTGGACCTCAAGTTTCCCTTGTATGGGTCGGGCGCGGGTGGGAAATTTGAGTTTACGCAGAGCCTCGCCGAGATTCCGGACACGTTGAACATTCTTCTCGACTATCCCGAAGGTTTGAGCGTGCAACTGATCTCTTCGATGGCGAACGGCACGCCGGTGGAACACTTGCTGCGCGGCCACAATGCAACGCTGCAGTTCACCAGAACCGGTTTTACGATCACGCCGGACAAGCTCATCGATGGCTCGACGGAGCAGATCGTGCATAAGAAAACGGGAGGCGAGGAACTGGACCTGCATCATCGCAATCTGATGAATGCGATTCGAAAGAACGAGCCTTTGAAGTGCGACGCGATGCTGGGGTATTACGGCGTGGCGGCGTGCGAGATGGGCGTGCAGAGTTATCGCAAACGCAAATACATGAAGTGGGATGCCGCGAAGGAGCGGATCGTCACCGCGTGAGATGCTGGTGATTTTGGCGGGCCTTCCCGCATCTGGGAAGAGCACGCTGGCACGCGCGATTGCTGGACGCCTCGGCGGGGCCGTGCTCGACAAAGACGTAATTCGCCGGTCGCTGTTCGCCTCTCCGGATGACATCGAGTACTCGGCCGAGCAGGACGATTTTGTCATGGACGCGATGCTGCAGACGGCTCGATATTTGATCGGGAAGAATCCCGCGCGCGTGGTGTTTCTGGATGGGCGAACGTTCTCGCAGGATTATCAACGGCGGCGCGCCATCGATTTCGCGGCGGGCGTGGGCGCGGGTTGGAAGTTGATCGAGTGCGTATGTTCGGAGGCGAGTGCGCGGGCTCGGCTGCTTGAAGATGAGCGCACGGGGACGCATCCGGCTGGAAATCGGACGTGGGAGTTGTATGAGCGCGTACGGGCGTCGTTTGAAGCGATTCGGGAAACCAAGATTGTGATCGATACGGATGAGCCTTTGGAACATTGTGTCGACGCGGCGTTGGGTTATCTCGCAATATGACTCGGCAGTCATGCGCTCGCTTACGCGCGCGGCTCAGCAAGTCGGACGCTCGCTTACGCGCGCGGCTCGGCAAAACGGCTGCGGCTCGGTAAGACAAGGTGACCGCTCGCCCCTGTCGCGGTTTGGAACGGAGCGGCCAGTGACAGGTCGCTATATCGGCGTGACGGCCGCGCTCACGGGTTTCGATCCCACTGGAATCATCATAAAGAGCGCCCCGCGGCGACTGCGCCAGCGCTGTGCGACGGCGCGCATGATGCTTTCGGTGCGGATCACGGCCATGTCACCGGAGGATTCGTTGAGCACCAGCGCGTAGCGATTGTCGGGCGTGATGGCGATGTAGTTCGGATTCGTCCCGACGGGAGTGATCGCGATAACCTTGCGATTGTCGATGTCGAGAATGGTCACATCGCCGGACTTGGGGTTTGCAATAAACAAGTAAGCGGGATCGGTGCACGCTGCCATCGCGCCTGGAGAGTGGCCGGCCAGCACCGTTTCGGCGACCTCGGGCGTGTAGTACGGATACACGATGACAACGCCATCGGCGCCCTCGCCAGTGACAAACAACTGGCCGCCGTCGCCGCTGAAACACAGGCGGTCGGGCCGAACGGCCAGCGGCAAATCCACCATGACACCGCGCGCGGCGACATCGTAAAGACTGAGCATGCGGCGGGTCAGATCGGCGGCCACCAGCACTTTCGAATCGGCGCGAAAGCGCACTGCTCCGATGCCGCCGTTGGCCGGGATGAGGCCGGGTGTTCGCCGATCGGCGATTCCGATAATACTGATGGCCTGCTCCGAGGTGTAGCTGACGGCAACATAGCGGCCGTCGTCTGAAATGTCGAAGTCCGTGGGGTCGGCCGAGAGAGGAGTTTCGGAAATGACGCGCAAGCCTTCAAGGGAAACGACCGCGACGCGCCTGGGGTCCGAACATAAAACCACGAGCGTACGACCGTCCTTCGAGAGACGCATGGCGACAGCCGTATGCGCGACTTGCAGTTTCCGCGAGAGCGCTAAATTGCCGGCGCTAATTTCGTGAACCGTTCCCGATTCCGGAGTGAGCGCGAAGACGCGCCCACCCGCCGAGTCCGCGACGACCTGCGAAGGATTGTCGGAGAGGCGGATATGCCGGGTCACCGTGAAGCTCTCGAGATCGACCGCGGCGACCGCTTGCCCTTCCCGATTGGCGATAAAGGCGAATCCGGAATAGCCCGATGCTTTACGCCGGCACGACGTGATCGCGACGGCACTGGCAAGCGTGCCTGTTACGAAACTGCGGCGGGAAAGCATCCAGTTCCAGCGTACAGCAGGCGCGCATGCAGCGTAGCAATTCTGGCATGATGGATCAGGACGTTCTACGTTCTACGTTCGACGTTCTAAGTTTCGAGGAGGGGGAGAGATGATCCGGCTGGCGATTGTTTTTGTGTCTGCATTGCCGGTTTTTTGTGCGGATTGGAATCTGAAGCTCGCGGCGGATTATCTCGATTCGAGACAGAAGGAGTGGTTTGCGTGGAAGGCCGCGGCAAATGCCGGTGGTCCTTGCGTTTCCTGTCACACCGGGTTGAGCTATCTGCTGGCTCGGCCGGCGTTGCGTGGTCTGCTCAACGAACAGAGTGCTACAGCTTACGAGACCGGATTGAAGAGCGGGCTGATGGCGCGAGTAGACAAGAGAAATGGATCGGATGGCAACGGCGTCGAGGCGGTCCTTTCCGCGCTGGTGCTTGGCCCCGAATCGCAGAAAGCTTTCGACCGGCTGTGGGCGCTACAAATCATGGAAGGACCGGCGAAGGGCGCGTGGCACTGGTACAACCTCGATCTTGATCCCTGGGAAATGCCGCAGTCGAAGTTTTATGGCGCGACATTGGCCGCGTTGGCGGTCGGCAATACGACGGCTTCTTATAGAGAGAATCCGGATGTTCGGGAGCACGTTGGCGCGCTGGTGGATTATCTGCATAATGAGACCGCGAACCAGTCGCTGCATAATCGGCTGATGCTGCTGTGGGCATCGACGAAGCTACCGGAAACGCTGCCCGGCGCGATGCGGCAACAGATTATCGATGAGGTTTGGCGCAAGCAGCAGACGGATGGGGGTTGGACCATGGCATCGTTGGGACCGTTTGGAGCGCATCCCGAAGCGCCGGCGACGAACGGCAGCAACAGCTATGCAACAGCGCTGGCGGCTTTTGTTTTGGAGGAAGCGGGCGTTTCGGATCGAAGGATCGTGAGGGCGACGGATTGGCTGAAATCGCACCAGGATGCACAAACGGGATCGTGGCCTGCGGAATCGCTGAATCACAATTATGAGGCGGGGTCAATGGAAGCGCGGTTCATGCGCGATGCGGCAACGGGATTTGCCGTCCTCGCATTGACTGGCCCGCAATCGCGAGCAGAGCCGCTGCCAGTGACAAGCCGCTGATCACGGCCGAGCGATAGAGAATGAGGGGGCGGAAGCGCATCTCGACGTCGTGATCTCCGGCCGGTGTTCGAATGCCTCGGAAGGCGACGTCGGCGATGTACAGCTCGACCGGTTTGCCGCCGATGCGCGCTTCCCATCCGGGATAATAGGTGTCCGCTGCTAGAAGGAAGCTCGCCGTTGACGCGTGAACCCTGAGCTTTACGTTTGTGGCGGAGTAGTTGACAACTTCGACGCTGCCCGATCCGTGGGCCTGTGGGCCCGGTTCTCGCGATTCTACGATTGCCTCTTCGGAAGGATTGAAGTCTGGCGAGTGCAGGATGGCGGCGGCTTGTTGTAGGTTGTCGACTGACCTCACACGACTCACGAAAAAGAAACGTGGCAGAACGTTGGGGTTCCCGTTGATTTGCCCGCGCGCGATTAAGTAGCGGACATTGGCGAGACCGAGAATGCGCGAAGCCGGATTCAGGACTTGATAGCACGCGCCCCATCTCGCACCTGGCGCGAACGCGAGACGCACTTGAACGATCCGTTCCGGCGCGAGTGGATCGCAACCGTTGGCGGTGGGAATCGCGATCTGGGGCGCGACGCTCGACCATAGGTAGGGAACGTCGGGGGCCATGTCGAATCGCGACGGTGGTGTGGTTTTTCCGGTTAAGGCTCGAAGCGGCGGCAGCAATTCGGATTGTTCGATTCCTGGTTCGATGGCGATGGACACACGGTTCATGGGGCGATCGGAGCTCACGAGCAACAGATCGCAGGCAATGACGATGCCGGCCGCGATCCGCAAACGTTCGTTCTTGAGAACGCGGCTTGCGCCCAGTCCCGCCAGCAGCGCGAGTCCGAGCGAGAAGTTGAAGTATGTATATTCGGGGTGGATTGCGATGCGTATCGTCGCAGGAAGCGCGGCCAGTATCGTGCGGCCGATCAGGGTGGTGTCGCCAAGCATGGCGATCGCGGCGACCAAGGTGAGGAGACCGCAGACCTGCGTCCAGCGCGCCGGTTTCCATATGATCGCGGTGATTGCCAGCGCTAGTCCAAGCAGACTGGAGTACAGGTAGAAAAACGTGAGGTCGCCGGGTCCATGGAATTTCGCCGGGTCGAAGACGGACCAGTAGTTCGGGATCACCAGCGAGAACAGCGCGCCGGGGTTCATGCCGCCGCCGGTCTTCAACCAGTCGGTTCGATATTTTGCGACGCTATTTTCGGTGAGTTGGGCGGTCGGAAGGATTTGGATCGCGGCGATCAGGAGGGCCCAAATCGATGCAGCAATTACGGAGACGGGTAGCTTCCAGCGGGCTAGTCGGAATGCGGCAATGATTACGGAGAGAGCGAAGGTCGATGCGAACGCGGCGGCTGCGCAGGGCGGCGAACCCGCGAGAGTTGTCATGGCGAGCGCGAGCGCAAGAATCCCCAGCCATCGCCGCTTCAAGCCATCACGTAGCTCGACGACGCACCACCAGCACAGCGGCAGCCATGTGGCGGCGTGCATCATGCCCATGTGCTCGGCTTGGGCCGCGAAGAAACAGCCCAGCTCATATACTGTGCCGGCGATCCATGCGGACGCCGGAGATGCTCCCAGGCGTTTCGCAAGAAAGTAGGTGCAGATTCCGGCGAATACGATTTGCGCGATGAGCGCAATCGCGAGAAGGCGTGGAAGCGCGTCGTTTCCAACGAACGCTCCGGCCATGGTCGCGAGCAGAACCGGCGGATAAAACAGGGCCGCTTGAATATTCGCAAAGATCGGTGTGCCGCAGTACGTGTAGGGGTCCCACAGCGGGAACTCCCCGCGGCGAAATGAATCGGCCGCAAACGTGGCGAAAGGAATGTGGACGGCTCGGAAATCCCATGGGAAAAGATAGCCGGGATAGAAGAGAACGGCGCGATGGAAGGCGATGGCTTCGAATAGTAGAGCAATGCCGTACCAGAGATTGGCCTGCCTCCGCATTTGCAGATTATTGTTCGATGCGCGCGGTCTTGATGTAATCGAGATTCGGGAAGGTCTGCTTGAGATAGTCGTTGCCTTGCGATTGAATCTTTCCCTGGTCGGGCGCTTCGCCGTACTCGGCGTTGAGCTGCGCTACAACGCTCATTCCATCGATCACGCGTCCGAACGGGGCGAAGCCTTGCGGGTCGAGAGATTGGGCGTTGTCGCCAAGATTGACGAAGAGTTGTGTCGTGCGCGTGCCGGGTCCGGCCATCGCGAAGCTCAGCATGCCGGGCGTGTTGCTCTGCTTCACGGGATCGTCGGGGATGGTTCTCGTCTGCCATTGCGCGGAAACAAGAGTGTCGCCGTTCAAGCCAAATTGCACGATGAACCCTTTCACGATGCGGAAGAAACGATTGTCATCGAAGAATTTTTGTTGGACCAGATCGTAGAAGCGGTCCGCTCCATTCGGCGCCCAATCGCGATGGACCTCCACTACAAATGGGCCTTTCGATGTTTCAAACTTCACGCGATACACAGCGGGAGCTTCCTGTTTCGCCGGCGGCGAGCAGGAGCACAGAAGAATCGGTAGCAGCAATAGAGCATTTCGAAGCATAGCCGTGAACATTAATGGTACACAGTCAAGAGACGCGTGCTACAGATCACCATTTTCCTAGGGGCCTTTCTTCTTTTCCAAGTCCAGCCGATTGTCGGCCGCTATATCCTGCCATGGTTCGGCGGCGGGCCCGCTGTATGGACCACATGCATGCTGTTCTTTCAGGTGCTGCTGGTAGGCGGCTATGCTTATGCGCATTGGTTGGGGTCGCTGCGCAGCACGCGCACGCAAGGCGCGGTGCATATCACGCTGCTGGCGGCGACGCTGTTTTTTCTGCCTCTCGATCCGCGCGGTTTGTTATCGCGTGAAGCATCGAGCTCCGATCCGTCTTGGCGCATTCTGCTGGTGCTGGCGGCGTCGATCGGCGGTCCCTATCTGCTGCTGTCTTCGACAGGCCCGTTGTTGCAGCGCTGGTTTCATCTGCGTTATCCGGGACGGCCGCCATGGAGATTGTATTCGTTGTCGAATGCCGGATCGTTCCTCGCGCTGCTCAGCTATCCGTTTGCGGTCGAGCCTTATTTCAGGTTGCGGACGCAATCGTGGGCGTGGTCCGCTCTGTACATTTTATTCGCAATTGTTTGTGGATGGTCGGCGTGGACATTGCGGCATACGGCTGTGCCGGAAGCGGCTGCCGGAGAGCCGGCTTCGCGGCCCACCGCTAAGTCCATTCTGTTCTGGATCGGACTGGCAGCTTGCGGATCGATTCTGCTTCTCGCGACCACGAACTTGATTTCGCAGGATGTCGCCGTGGTCCCATTTCTGTGGGTTGCGCCGCTGTCGGTTTATCTTCTGACTTTTGTTTTTGCTTTTGAGAACGAGCGCTGGTACCGGCGTCCCGTGTTTGCGATTGCGGCCGGGATTTTGGGTCCGGCGGGCTGCGCTGTGATGGCCGCTGCCATCGGCGTGCCGCCGTGGTGGCAGCTTGCCGTTTATCTCGCGGCGCTATTCGTGATGTGCATGGTCTGCCATGGCGAACTTGCGCTCTCACGCCCCAGCGCCGGGAGTCTCACGACGTTCTATCTTGCGATTGCCGTGGGAGGCGCGTTGGGCGGCGTGTTCGTGGCGCTGGTCTGCCCGCATGTATTCACTCGATTCGATGAATACCCGATCGGGGTCACCGGCGCTTGCGCGCTCGGATTTCTCGGATGGGTCCGCAGCGGGGCGTTGAGACAATGGTCAAGCGGCAGGCTAGCTCTGCGGGTTCCGTTGATGGCTCTCGCGATCGGAAGCCTCACGGGAATCGCAACCACCGCGGAAAGCGGCAATCAAACGGTGGTGGCGCAGTCGCGAAATTTCTACGGCGTGCTGCGTGTCACGGAGCGCGAGGACGATCTCGACCGGCGCATCCGCGAGCTGACTCATGGCCGTATTCGCCACGGTTATCAATTTCTGAAATCGCCCCAAAACAAGTGGCCCACTTCCTATTTCGGACCGCACAGCGGGATCGGAATTGTCTTGAATGAACTCGCGGGTGCGCGGCGAGTGGGAATCGTGGGACTCGGCGCGGGAACTTTGGCCGCCTGGGGACGGCCCGGCGATACGTTTCGCTTCTACGAGATCAATCCCGACGTTGTTTCCGTGGCTCGGAAATGGTTCACATATTTGAAAGACTCGAAGGCACGAGAGGAGATGGTTCTGGGCGATGCGCGCGTGGAACTCGAACGCGAGTTGAGCGGCCCTTCAACGCCGCTATTCGATGTGCTGGCGGTGGATGCGTTTTCGGGCGATGCTATTCCGCTGCACCTTCTGACGAATGAATGCGCGGATATCTATCGGCGGCATCTGGGTCCGGACGGGCTCCTGCTATTTCATATTTCGAATAATCTGTTGCGGCTCGATCCGGTGGTGCGAGGGCTGGCGCGGCATCTGGGATGGCAAGCTGTGTCGTTTCTTGCGCCGGAGAATGAAGAGATGGGAGAGAGCCGCTCTTTGTGGGTCCTGGTGACTGCCAACACTGAGTTTCTGAAACGCCCTGCGATCGCGCGGGCGGATTCACGCGGCGGACAGGTTATCGATTGGACGGACGATTTCGCGAGTTTGTGGCATGTTTTGAAATTTTGAAAACAAGCGTTGTTGGTTCGTCGTTGTTGGTTGTTGGTTCGGTCGAACGGCGCTGTTAGTTCGTCGTTGTTGGTTGTTGGTTCGGTCGAACGGCGTTGTTGGTTCGTCGTTGTTGGTTATTGGTTCGGTCGAACGGCGTTGTTGGTTCGTCGTTGTTGGTTGTTGGTTCGGTCGAACGGCGTTGTTAGTTCGTCGTTGTTGGTTATTGGTTCGGTCGAACGGCGTTGTTAGTTCGTCGTTGTTGGTTGTTAGTTAAGTTAGCGGGCTGCAACTATTTCGTCGTAGTATTTTTCGTATTGCGGAATGATCAGGTCCGTGCAGAAGCGGCTGGTGGCTGTTTGGCGCGCGGCTTTGGCCATGCGTTCGTGAAGAGTGTCGTCGGAGAGAAGTTCGATGGCGCGAGCGGCCTGCGCTGAGATGTCGCCAACGTCTTCGAGAAAGCCATCGACACCGTGCGTCACGAGTTCGGGAATGCCTCCGACGCGCGTGGTTACCGACGGAAGCCCGCAGGCCATCCCCTCCAATGCGGCCAGACCGAACGATTCCATCTCGCTCGGCATCAGAAGTACGTGCGCTTGTGGGATGAGCCGCTCGACATGGTTCTGCTTGCCCATGAAGATCGTGTGATGCTCGACGCCTAACTCGCGGGCGAGGCGCTCCGCGGGACCGCGATCCGGGCCGTCGCCAACCATGAAGAGCTGCGCGTCCACTTCCTTGCGCACCTCAGCCAGGATTCGCACGCAATCTAAGACGCGCTTCACCGGCCGGAAATTCGAAATGTGAATGAGACGCTTTCCTTTCTTACCGCGGTCCGGCGATGGTTTGTACAGATCGCAATTGACGAAATTGTAGATGACGCGAATGTCATTCTGCACTCCGAAAACTTCCAGGGTATGACGTTTGAGGTCCTGGCTGATGCTGGTAATCCCGTCCGATTTTTCGATTGAAAACTTCGTGATTGGATAGTAGGATCGGTCCACGCCGACCAGCGTGATGTCGGTTCCGTGCAGCGTCGTGATAAATGGGAGGCGCATGCGCGGGGCTATCATTTGCTGCGCCAACAACGCCGAGATCGAATGCGGAATCGCGTAATGAACGTGCAGCAGATCGAGCCCATAATCGTCCGCGACTTCCGACATCCGCGAGGCTAGCGCCAGACAGTAGGGCGGATATTGAAACAGCGGATAGTTGGAAACTTCGACCTCGTGATAGTGAATGCGAGGGACGTCCGGATCGAGCCGGATGGGATTCGCGTAGGTGATGAAATGTATTTCGTGGCCGCGATTGGCGAGTTCGAGGCCGAGCTCCGTCGCGACGATGCCGCTGCCGCCGTAAGTGGGATAGCACGTGATTCCGATTCGCATCGGGGTTCTTATTTTAGCAGTGCGAATCCGATCTGCCCGTGAACGTTCTCGTCGGGATGCGCCACGTCGCCGCCGCCGAACCAAACGCGCAGACCATCGGGGCCGGGAAGGACGGTGGGATCGCAGAGAACTTTGGAGTCCCAGGTTTGATCGCCCGCAAACACCGTCTTAATTTTTTCCCATTGGACGCCGTTCTTCGAACGCGCGAGTCCGAGCCTGCGCACTTCATCGCGAGCGCGGCCGGTGTAGAGCATCCAATAATAACCACCGGCATCCCAGACGGCGGGTTCTCCGAGACCATTCTCGTCGAATTCGCCAAACGCACCGAGATCTAGAATCGGATTGCCGCGGAATTTCGTCCAGGTCGCGCCGCCATCATCGGAAACGGCCACGCCGAGCCGCTGTTGGCGGGCACGGTCCTGGCCCAAACAGAACATGTACAGTTTGCCGCCGGCACGAATGACGTAGGGATCGGCGACGCCGCGTTCATCCCAGCTTCCGCGCGGCCCGAGAGCGAGCACCGGATCGCCGTGACGATGCCAGGAACGGCCGTCTGAAGATTCGGCGAGGCCGATTTCGGGTACGCGGCCGCCTTGATAGAAATACAGCAGCCGGTTGCCCTCGACGATCGCGGAGCCGTTGGCGGCAATATAATCGCCTTCCCAGGTGGACGCGTCCGGCGTCAGCACTTTCCCTTGCTTCTGCCACGCGAGACCGTCGGGGGATGTTGCGAGTCCGGTGCTCCAGGTCTTGCCGTCGAAGCCGGAATAGAGATTCAGATAGCTGCCTTGAAAGAGAACGACAGAGGGGTTTAGAGCGTCGTGAGAATCAAACTCGCCGGGTTCGCCGTGAGAGATCACGGACGCGGCCGAGGGATGCCAGGTGAATTGTGCCGGAGCTGGATCGCCACCCGGCGACGGCAGAGTGAAATCCGCATACCGGCCACAGCCGGTGAGTGCGAGAAAGACGGCTAGGTAGCCAGACGAATGAGCAAACCGGCGCCCTGTCCGGGTTTCGAATCGAGCTGCATCTCGGCCCCTAATGTTCGCACCCGGCGCTTGATGCTGGTGGGCCCGAGACGCAGCATCTCAAGCTCGTCCAAACTGTATTTTCCACTGAACGGAAAGCCCGATCCATTGTCTTCAATGGTAATCTCAAGCGACCGGTCGCTCTTCTCGACGCTCACGGCGACGCGCGAAGCGTGCGAGTGCTTCTGCACGTTGTACAAGGCCTCCCGCACAATCTGAAGCAGTTCGAGCGAAATTTCGGGCTCGGACGGCTCCAGAAACTCGCTACTGACAAACGTGGCAGGAATGCCGCTGTCCTTCTGAAACTGTTCCACGACGCGCCGCAGCGTGGCGTTCAGGCTGCCCTCGACATCCATGGGCCGCATGCTGCGCACAAACGCGCGCAGCTCGTTCACCTGATTCTTGCAGATTTCCTGAAGTTGTGTGAGCTCCTCGGTGGCGGCGTTCTTATCGCGCAACAGCAGCTTGCGGATCAGCTCCAGCCGCATCGAGAAGCTGATGAAGCTCTGCAATGGGCCGTCGTGGAAATCGGCCGCGATGCGCTGGCGCTCCGCTTCGCGCGCCTTCTCGGCGTCGTAGCGATAGAGCACCGATTGGCGCGATGTATGCGAAAGACGCTCCTCTAAATGATCGCGCTCGATGGCCAGCGCGCAAGCCACGATTCCTCCCGCAATCAGCACCGGCAGCAGGATGTTCCCATGCAGCGGAGACGCGAAGTAGAGACCTGCCATGGAAGCCCCGGCGACTCCCAGAGCCTTCCACCAGTCATGTAGAACAACCGCCGAGATCAGCACGAAGCTGTAGAACACCGCCGCGATCCACGGGCCATAGGAGACCGGGGCGACGGCCGCCAACAGAAAAAACAGAAAATCGATGGCCAGCCCAAAATTGGAGAAACGGGTTTCCTCCAGACCGTGCCACAACAGCACGGCGACCGAATAGACGATGTATGCCGCGAACATCCCGACCGTATCGGTCAGCGCGAAATTAAACGCGATGAGCTGGAGCGCCAGGCAACTGACAGCCAGGGTAAGGCGCACTACGGCCAGAAATCGTCGCCAGGAATGCGGAAGCATCGTTAAATTTCAGGGCGGAAGCGCCAGATGGTGTTAAGCCTTTGTTAGGGCTCAATGTACAGCCGAACTAGATTGCTAGGCTGACCTTCCGCCTCTATATATAGTTCGGCAGGTCCGGCGTTTACGATACGGGGCAACTGAATTTCGATGAGATAAAATCCAATGTACGGGGCCAGAACGGCACGCGTCACTTCCACGGGCGTCTGGTCCAGATAGCCGTGGACGTTGGCAACCACATGCGGAGGATCGGCCGTTGGACCTGGCGTGCCGGTTGGCCAATCGGGGTCGACACGGCCTAGACCGGTGGCCAGAACTTGAATGCGCGTCCCGGAGTGCGCCGGTTTCGACGCGTCCAGCATCACGCCTGAATCGCTATCGAGAAGCATTGGCGTGCCGTCCGGATCGATGAAAATTGCCGGCGACACGCTGCGTAGAGGGAAGCCTGTGACGACACGCCCGGCGCCCGAATCCAGCGCCAGAGCCAGGCTCTGACCCGCAGCGTCGAAGGGAACCTGGATCTGCGTTCCCGCCCCATCCGATGCCAGCACCGGGATGGCGGTGTCCCCGGATCGCACCGAAGTCACACGCGAGCCCAGGATACTCAACAAAGAACCGGGCGCGGCCGCACGCGAACTGAAATCGGCCGCGTTCACGACCTTTAAATCCCGAAACCGATGCGGCGCGATGGTGCTGTAGACGCCATATCCATCCAGCGCCGCATAGAGGTTGTTACCAGCGGCATCCAGCTTGACGTCCATGGCCGGGGCGCTCGGAAGACCTTCGCTAACAAGGCTCCACGACGCAGGCCGTCCCGCGCTGGCGAGATCGACGGTCGTATAGAATACGCCAGCGTCGGTCGCGACATAGATCGAACCCGAGGCACGGTCCGCGACCACTCCATGCGCTGCGACGTCGGGAAGATTCGCAGTGGTGGGATCCCAGAACAGGCCGGCGTTCATGGTTCGCATCACATGTACCGGTTGAACACCCGCCGACAACGGTTTCGGATGCGCGCCAAAAACCGCGACGGCCGCGCTCGGATTTTTGGGATCGGCGTAAATGGCCTCTACGGGGCCGGCTTCGATGGTGGCCCAGGGATTCCAGTTGGCGCCCTTATCGAGCGATACCCACAAATTCCCGTCGGACGACCCGGCATAGATGGCATCGCCGGAAGTGGCAACGGCCGTGATGTTCGCGTGCAGCGCCTGCCCCGCGAACTGCTTCAATTCGTTCTCGCGCAGTAACTCGGCGCTATCGGAAACACGCCAGGACATTTTCTCGCCCGGCGCCCACTCGAGTTCTGGCGCTCCAGAGATTCCCATGCCGATCTTCACGCCCGCCAACCCCGATGGAAGACTGAAAATACGTCGAATGGGAAGGTTCGGAAGCGTCGAGTTCAGCCCAATCCAGGAAAGGCCCGCATCCGCGGAGTGCCAGACTCCCGCAGCATTTGAAACGGTAATGTCTTCCGGATTACTAGGTGAGACCGCAAAATCGGATAATGGCGCGCCGAGAATGGAGTTTCCTTTATATGATGTTAAATTAATCCAGCTTACGCCTTCATCGTCGGAGCGAAATGCGTTCCTGGCGTAGCCGTACATTTTCGCGCCGCGCTGCCGCAGCCGAGCACCCGGTTCCGGGGCATTGGGCGCGGTTGAATCCGCTTCTGGAGGCGGCGCGATCGACGAATCGTTAACCGGCTTCCAAGTTTCCAGATCCTGCGTTTGGAAAATGTGGCCTGCGCGTGCGCGCGCGTAAAGTATAGAGCCGTCTGATGAATACCAAACTCGATCCACGGGGCCGGTCGCCGCGGACGGAAGCGACAGCTCGATGGCCGCGTTTCCGATATGCCGCCAAGCCGGCTGCCTCTGATCCTGAGCTTGCGCCTGGCTTGCCCCTACGCAAAACAGCAGGAGAAGTACGGCCTGTACTGTTTTGGCACGCGGTGTGGCCCTGAGACACATGGAGCGAGTCTATTGTATCCTTTCAGCGGGACCGGTCATGATCAAAATAGCTGAATCCATTCGTCTTTACAACTTACTAAAGTACCGGCCATCGTTTTGCATTGCAATTTTAGTGGTAGACTGAGGTTTCTATCTGTTCTGGCCGATGTCTCTATTGGGGTATCGGTTAATTTGGGCTGCTGCTTTATGGACAACGTCGCCAAAGCCGGAGAAGTGCGCGCGACGGCGCGTGTCTTCCTGCACGCCGCGCTAACGGCGATGGTGTCCCTACTCCTCCCGGCTACTTCTTCGGCCCAGATGTTTTCCCAGGCGCCCGAAGCTGCCGCGAGAGTGGTCGAGCTCAATGGACAGGTTTCCGTTTTAAAAGACTCCCAACCCTGGGCGTTGAACATCGGCGATTCCGTCCAGGTGAAGCAGGTCATCATCACGGGTGCGGACGGATACGCCAAGTTTCAGGTTTCGGACGGCAGTACCTTTGAGGTCTATCCCAACTCCAACGTGACGTTCCGGAACAACCCGGGACGCTGGCAGGACCTGCTGGACGTTTGGGTGGGGAAAATCAAGGTTCACATCCAGAAGCTCGGCGGACAGCCGAATCCCAACACTATCCATACGCCCTCGGCGATTATCTCGGTGCGCGGCACCATCTTCGATGTCGAAGTGGATGGCGACGAAGAGAACACGGTAGTAACGGTGGAAGAAGGCGCGGTCGAGGTCCGGCATGCCACGCGTGGCGGCTCGCCGAAAATCGTCAATGCCGGCGACTCGATCATCGTGTACAAGAGCCAGCCTCTGGCGCAGAGCTTGGTGGACAAGGGCGCTATCGCCCGGCGCATCCTGCGCGCCATGTATGACGCTGTATATACGATGCAGACGACAGGTCGCGTTGGATCCACGGGATCGCCGGGCGGGGGTGGAGTAACAGGCCAGACGCCACCACCACCCGCGCCTCCGCCGCCCCCGCCACCACCACCTCCTCCTCCAGGCCCAGGCTAAAATCAGTACGTGAGACTCTGTGCCGCCTTGTTGCTGTTCACCGCGTTAGGTCTAGGCCAAACCGAAAAAGGCGTTCCCGAAGAATGGGACGTCCGCACCCTGGTCCAGAATCTGAAAACTCAGGCGCAGCACATCAAACCGGTTCTCGACCAGATCCAGCCGGATACCTGGGTATCGAAAGGCG
>JBEKUT010000022.1:0-29650 GCA_049514735.1 Bryobacteraceae bacterium | reverse complement strand
CTCTGACGGAAACGGAGGCTGATGCTATCGAGGCTGCTGTAGACGTTGCCCATGTCGTTGAACAGAACGCCGCCTATATTGTCGCCGATTACGGGAAAGCGCAGTTCGAGCGTGTTGATGAAGAGGGCGTCGCCGCCGATGGGGAAGCCGGTTTGGAGGTCGCGAGGGCCAGCCTGCAGGTCGGGGAAGGCCCGTTGGGAACTGGAGCCGCCAGAGAAGAATCGTTCGGCGAGCAAAATTGGCTGACCGGCGTAGCGGCTGATGTCGCCGAAGTAAGTGCTGCGCGCGAAAGTAATATTCTTTGTGACGCGATGATAAGTGGCGTTACGCGCGACGACGCGGCCGAAGCCGGTCTGAGAACCGAGAAGGTTCGAGGCCAGACCGACGTCGATGGTGTTATAGACGCCGCGATGCGCGTCGATGGGATCGTCGCGGCGGTCCTGGATAAACGTGCTCGATATCAGGCCGACGCGGACGGGTTGCGAGTAGAGCGGGATCAATTCGGGACTGACCAGCGGCGTTCCTAGAATATTGACTTTCCGGAAGACCAGGCGGTATTGCATGGAATTGGCTTTCGAGAGACGCTGTCCGAGTTGGACCGAGCCTTCTTCGCGGCGCGCCGAAAAAGTGCGCACGTCTTTTGAGATGTCGAAGAATCCGCTGATCTGGAGATTCAGATTCTTGTTCCCCTGGAACTGCGGAAGGAGGTACTCGAAAAGCGCGCGTTGTTCGAGGGTGGAAACCAGACCCTGCAGAGTCACAGTGTGACCGAGTCCGAGAAAATTGAGGCGGCTGATGCCGAGCGTTACGCGGGGGCTGAATCCCGTTGCGCCGGCCGGCTGATCGAGCGTGGTGGTGCCGCCGCCGATGCGCGCGATCTCAGCGCCGATACCGGTAGTGATGGAGTATAGACGCGCCTCTTCCATGGAATAAAGGACGGCTTTTGTCGGCTCCTCGCCTTCGGGATTTTGGATAGCCGTGTCGACTCGCGCGAAGATGCCAAGGTCATACAAACGGCGCTGGCTATCGGAAATCTTGCTTTGGGAAAGAGGGTCGCCATCGTTCAAACTGATGCGTTGCGTAACAAGCTTCGGCTTGGTGATGTGCAGACCGCTGACGATCACCCGGCGCACAAACTCGCGGCGGCCCGGTGTGATCAGAAAAGTCAGGTCCTGCCGATTCGGTTTGTCGCCGGGAGTGGAAGTAAACTCGAATTTCGCGTCGGGATAGCCGTTGTCGTAGTAATACTGCAGGAGGTTATCGCGGTCGCTCGCGATATTTGCCTCGCTGTAGGGCTGACCGTCGGTGGAATGCAGGATGGATCGGAGATATTGTTCGTCGCTGGCGGCAATGCCGGACATCGCGAGCTTCGAGACAAACCACTGCGGACCTTCGCTGATATCGATAAAGACAGCGATCTGGTTTTTCTTACCCTGGTAATCGTCCAGTTGACGCGATGTTACCTGGACATCGCGAAAGCCGTTGGATTGATAGAGGCCGCGAATGGAGGTGATATCGCGATCGAGAAGCGCGCGGCTGTAACGTCCACGGGGAAAGCGCAGGAACTCGGCGGGAGTAATATACATTCGCTCGCGGAGGGTAGATTTTTGGAAATACTTGTTGCCTTCTATATCCAGAAGCACTAACTTGTGACGATCGCCTCTAGCGACGATGTATTCAATGCTCTGTTCTCCAGTCTTTTCGGTTGTCTCTCTGAACTTGGCGTCCGCTTCGAAATAACCCTGGGACTGGAAGTAATCGGCCAGGTCGCGGCTGCCTTCGCGGAGCAGGTCGGTGTCGACAGCGCGTTCCTGATAAATCGGGAGAAGCGACCGGAGACGGCCATTGGAAATTTTCGCGCCGGCGATGGTCACGTCTACCTGAGGCCCTGGATTGATATCCAGAATTGGCGTTACGCGATTCGTTTCAGCATCGAACGGCATGCCGGTGAGCGCGACCTTCGACAGAAGATAACCGTGCTTTAAGTACCAGGAACGAACGCCCTCGACACCCGATTGCACGCGGCTATCGGTGAGGGGACGCCAGGGAAGCCAGCCGCGGAATCCCTTCCATCCCGACGAGCGAATAATGTCCTGCGCGGGACGCGCTGGGTTGCCGGTTATCCGGACACCTCCGAACTTTGCCCGTTTCCCGGGGATGATGCGGTAGTCGATATCGACCTGTTGAAGGCTGGTGGAAGTTGTGGTTGTGGGCTGGATGAGCGGATTGAAAAAGCCGTTGCGCTTGAGCAGTCCCATGATGCTTTCGACGCCTTGTTGGACGTCGTTGGGAGAGAATTCGGCGCCAAGCTGCAGTTTTGCGGCGGTCGCGATCTGACCGCGGTTGGGGGGCTCGGAAACACCTTCCGCGCTGAGGTGTCCGATAAATATGGCTGGCGTCGTGATGAAACGCAGATGAACGATTCCGTTTGGGAGGGTTGCGTCAACCGCGATGTCAGCGTATTCACCGGTGCCGTAGAGACGCTGGATGGAAGCGCGCAGAGCGTCGAGCCGCAAAGGTTGCCCGGTCTTGACCGACAACATATCCAGCAATTGCTGGCTGGTGAGCGGTTGAGTGGCAGGGTCGAAGACGATGGCTCCGACCGATTTGCCTTCGTAATCCTCTACCGCTGCCGTCAATAAAATCGGAAACCAGAACGGGCAACATACGGTGAGCATGAGCACACGTATACTAAAGCGCCGCGCGGTCGCCACAAGCGACCATGTTACCGCAGCCACTGTTACCATCGGTTTGGATGAGTTCGGGCACTGACGATCGCTATTCGCGGCAAATTCTATTCTCCGGCATCGGGCAAGAAGGCCAGCGGAAACTGTTGGACGCACGCGCAGCCATTGTAGGTTGCGGGGCATTAGGGAGCTTTCAAGGAGGGGCGCTGGCGCGAGCGGGAGTTGGGTTTCTTCGAATTATCGATCGCGATTACATCGAATGCAGTAATCTGCAGCGCCAGTGGCTGTTCGAGGAATCGGACGCGCGAGAAGGTTTGCCAAAGGCCGTAGCGGCAGGGCGGGCCATCGGGCGGATTAACTCCGAAGTGCAAGTGGATGGGGTTGTGGCGGATGTTACGGCATCGAACATCGATGAGTTACTCGGAGATGTTGCGCTGATACTTGATGGCACCGACAACTTCGAGACTCGCTATTTAATAAACGACTACGCGGTGAGCCGGGGGCTGCCGTGGATTTACGGGGCGGCGGTGGGATCGTACGGGCTCACGATGAGCGTAGTCCCGGGTAAAACATCTTGTCTGAAGTGCGTGTATCCGGAGCCGCCGGCGGGCGTGCAGCCGACCTGCGAAACGGCCGGCGTTTTGGGAGCGATAACGGCCGGGATCGCGAGTTTGCAGGTGGCCGAGGCCATGCGCTTGCTGTGCGGGTTAGATCCGCTGCGTAAGATCACGACTGTGGATGTCTGGACGGGAGACATACGGCAGATCCGGCAGCCGGAGCCGGACCCCGAATGCGTGACTTGCGGAAAGCGCGAGTTTGTCCATATGGACGCGAGAAATAGAACTCACGTCAGTTTGTGCGGCAGGAACGCCGTGCAACTCCACGAACTCTCACGGCCCATGGATCTGCAGGAACTCGCGTGCCGATTGTCGCCACTCGGCGCGGTGCGCTACAACGATTTCGCTTTGCGGTTCGAGACGCCGCCTTATGAGCTGACCGTATTTCCGGATGGCAGAGCGATCATAAAAGGGACCACGGACGTGGGTGTGGCGCGGAGCGTGTATGCGCGGTATGTGGGAGCGTAGCGTGGTTCGATGGACGGCGGTTTTTGTATTGTCCCTGCCTGCGTTCGCACAGGACGCGCAGCCGATTCAGATCGAGAAGGTGGTCACAAAGCTGACCTTCACGGAAGGCCCTGCGTGGTCTCACGACGGCTTTCTATACTTCACCGATATTCCGACAGATCGCATCTTGAAGTTCACTCCCGGGAAAGGCCTCGAGACGTTTCGTGAAAACTCAAACGGGGCGAATGGCATTGCGATCGATACGCAAGGGCGGATTTATGTTTGCGAGGGACACGCGCGGCGCGTTACGCGAACGGACCACAAGGGCAAGATCGAAGTTGTGGCGGAGCGCTTTGACGGCAAGAGACTGAATTCGCCCAATGACATCGCCATTCGCAAGGACTCCAACATATATTTCACCGATCCGGCATTCGGGGCGAGCAACGACAAGCGCGAGCTCGATTTCTATGGCGTTTATCGCATCAATCCCAAAGGAGTTTTGGAAGTAGTGGCAAAGCCTAAAGGGAGACCCAACGGGATCGCACTTTCGCCGGCCGGCCACGTTCTGTATGTGAGCAACTCGGATGAGCGCAACATCCGCGCTTACGATCTCGACCGGAGTGGCGCGCCGTCGAATGAAAGGGTGCTGGTGTCCGGAATCGCGGGTGTTCCCAACGGGCTTCGCGTGGATGAGAAGGGGAGTCTGTATCTGGCGGCCAAAAACATTTTCGTTTATTCGCCGGAGGGGAAACAGATTAGTCAGATTGAAGTGCCGGAGCCGCCTTCGAACCTGGCATTCGGCGATGCGGATCTGGAGACGATCTATGTGACGGCTCGAACTTCGCTGTTCCGGTTGCGCTTAATGACTGCGGGGAGCGTGCAAAATTAACTCGAGCCGCAGGTATCCGGACCGGCCATATTTGGGCGTCGGCGCATTGATATTCAGCGACCGCGAAGAGCGGTTGGAGATCCTGCTGGTGGAGCGGGGCAAGGAGCCGTTAAAGGGTTTGTGGTCGTTGCCCGGCGGGATTCTTGAAGTGGGCGAGAAGTTAGTGGATGGTATCCGGCGCGAGGTTCTCGAGGAGACGGGACTTACTGTAGATCCTGTTTCCATGTTTGAGATCTTTGAGCGCATTATGCCGGATGCCGATGGCAGAACGGAGTATCATTATGTTCTCATCGACTATATTTGCTGCGTGACTGGCGGCGAGCTTGCCGCGGCGAGCGATGTGAGTGCGGCCGCGTGGGTCAGCCGCGAAGAGCTGAGCGGCTATCGCATAACGGAAGGTACCCTGGAAGTAGTGACGCGTGCATTCGCGAGTCTAAATAAATGATTCAATCGAGTTCCGATCTTCTCGAATTCGAGACATTGCGGTTGTTACTGGGGCGCTATGTTTCCAGTCCTCTGGGGAAGGGCGAACTGGAAGCGGTGGAACCGGCGGTGGATCGCGTGTGGATCGAATCGACGCTGGCCGATGCAGCCGAGGCGGTCGAGTACTTGCGTACGTCGCAATCGCCGCAGGTGGCGCAACGCGGCGCGGCCATTGCACCGCGGTTCGATTCCATACCCGATCCGAGTTCCGCCGTGGCACTGTTACGAATCGAGGGTGCGTCGCTGGATGCGCGGCAGATATACAATTTGACGCAACTACTGGATCAGGCTTCCGAAATACGGTCGATCTTGAGCGCACCGGAGGAGCGGTTTCCAAGAATCGCAGCGATGGCGGCACAGATATCGGATCTACGTCCGGTGCTGCGGGAATTGCGCGGAAAGATTCTGCCGGATGGTTCAGTCGCCGATGACGCGAGCGTGATGTTGAACCGCCTGCGCCGCGATATCGAGAAGCAGCAGAAGCAGGTCCAGATTTCGCTGGAGCGATTTATACGCTCACATCGCGAGGATGGAACTTTGCAGGAAGATTTCGTCACGATACGGAACGACCGTTTCGTGGTGCCCGTTGTTGCCGGGCAGCAGCGTAAAGTCGGTGGCGTGATTCACGGGACTAGCGGCACTGGACACACGCTATTCATCGAGCCGCTGGAGACCATCGACCTGAATAACGAAGTGGTGCGGCTGCGCGAGGAAGAACAGCTCGAAGTGGACCGCATCCTGCGCGAGTTGACGGAGAAACTGCGCAAGCATACGGAAGAAATCGGATCGTCAGTGGTTGTGATCGGACGGCTCGAACTGCTTTTCGCGAAAGCGCGATTCGCGTCCGATTTCAATTGTGTGATTCCGAGGCTGAGCTCCGATACGGATCGCAAGCTCACGCTGGTGGACGCGCGGCATCCTTTATTAGAAGATGTGCTGCGCAGGCAAAAGAAAACGGTGACGCCGATCTCGCTGGAGTTGGACGAAAAATGCCGCACGCTTCTGATCAGCGGCCCTAACACAGGCGGCAAGACAGTCTCCATGAAGACCGTCGGATTGCTGGCGCTCATGACGCAAGCCGGTCTGCCTGTTCCCGCCGTGAAAGCGGAGTTTCCAATCTTCGAACGAGTATTGGCGGACATCGGAGACAATCAGTCGATCCAGGAAAGCCTCAGCACGTTCTCTGCGCATATCGAACATATTCGCGGAATGCTGGAAGATGTGACACCGGACTCGCTGGTGTTGCTCGACGAATTGGGGCGCGCCACGGATCCCGAAGAGGGCGGCGCGCTGGGCGTTTCCATCCTGGAGCGGTTCCGCGGATATGGTGCGTTCACGCTCGCGTCCACGCACCTGCTCGCCATCAAAATATATGGCGCGACGACGGAGGGCGTTGTGAATGCGTCCATGGGATTCGACGAACAGACGCTGGAGCCCACGTACGTGCTGCGGCTGGGCGCGCCGGGAAAATCCGCGGGCCTCGATATTGCGAGCCGGTTAGGGATGCCGTTGGACATGATCGAGCGGGCGCGCGCAGCGATGTCGACGCAGGAACGCGACATCGCACGGTTCCTCTCGGAATTGCACGACCGCTTAAGCCGCGTGGCCGAGATCGAACGAGAGCTTGAAGAGCAGAAGCAGGCTGTGGCCGCGCGGGAGAGCCGGCTTGAAAAAGAATTCGAGCGCCGTGAAGCCGCAAAACTTAGAGAAGTGCAGGATCGCTGCGATACCGCGATTGCCGCTTTCGAAGAGCAGGCGCGGGAGACCATCGAACGAATCGCGGAAAGCGGGGAACAGCGCAAGGCGGCCGAGCAGGCCATGCGCAAAGTGGCCAAGACGCGGCGGGAGTTTCAGGAGACGGTGCAATCGAAGGTGCTCGGCAATACGCAGTTGCAGAAGCCGCGTCTCGTAATTGAGGAAGGGACCCGGGTTCGGCTGCGCGGGATTCGCGAGCCGGCGCGGGTTCGCCGCAAGATGTCGGAGGATCGACTGGAAGTGGAAGCGGGCCTGATGAAGATGCAGGTTTCGATCGACGATGTCGAAGAGGTCCTGCCGGATGCGGTGCAGGGAGCGAAGCTGCCGCGCAATGTCTCCTACGAAGCCGGTCCCACGTGGAACGTCTCGTACCGCGAGATCAACGTGATCGGGAAGCGCGCGGAAGAAGCAATGGAAGAGGTCGACAAGTTTCTCGATAGCGCTGCCATGGCTTCTGTCGACCGCGTCCGGATCGTACACGGTCATGGGATGGGCGTGCTGAAGCGCGCGGTTGCGGATCTGCTATCGCACAATCCGCACGTCGAGAAGTTTTATCCCGGCTCGCCCGCGGAAGGCGGCACTGGCGCGACAATTGCTGAGCTGAAGCAGTGAAGCGCAACGTGCTCACCGTTCCAATCCGGAAAGTGCACGGCGCGGCGAGCGAGGCCATTCAGGATTTCGTGGCAGTGGAAGAACCTCTGGAGATTCGTATCGGGGATAAACCACTATCTATAACGATGCGGACTCCGGGACACGATCTTGAGTTAGCGGCCGGATTTCTGTTTGGCGAGGGGCTTCTTGGGAGCGCCGAAGACATTGATCGCATCGAGAGTAAGAGTGGTAACGTTGTAACTGTTACACTCCACGACGGGGTTGAGGTCGACGACGCCCGCCTGGAGCGCAATTTTTATATGAGTTCGAGCTGCGGAATCTGCGGCAAGGCTTCCATCGATGCCATTCACGCATCAGGCTGTACCATGCTCCCGCGCGATGGGTTCGCAGTTGCTGTGCAATTTGTGCACGGACTTCCTGCAAAGCTGAGAGAATCGCAGGCGGTCTTCGATCGAACCGGTGGGCTGCACGCCGCGGCTTTGTTCGACGGCGACGGCAGTTTAAGAAGCGTGCGGGAAGACGTGGGCCGGCACAACGCGGTGGACAAGGTGATCGGCGCGGAGGTCCTGACCGGCCGGACTCCGCTGTCGCGTACGATATTGCTGGTCAGCGGGCGAGCCAGCTTCGAGCTGGTTCAAAAAGCGGTGATGGCGGGCATTCCGGTATTGGCCGCAGTCGGCGCACCGTCGAGCCTGGCCGTCGATCTCGCGCAACGATTCCAAATGACGCTGCTCGGATTTGTGCGCGATGGCCGGTTCAACATTTATTCCGGGTCGTGGAGGGTGCAATGAAACTGAGGGTTTCCGGCAATTCATTGCGTCTTCGATTGAGCCGCAGCGAAGTGGCGCGCCTCGAACAGTTTTCTTGCGTCGAAGACGCAGTGGAATTTGGTCCCGATTGCAAACTATCTTATTCGCTCGTAGTGAGCGCGGAAAGCGGCTCTGTGCATGCTTCGCTAAACGGCGGCTGTATCAGCGTACTTATTCCACGTGAAACGGCGCAGTCCTGGATTGGAACCGATTCTTTGACTATATCCGCGGAGCAAGACATAGGCGAAGGCACGAATCTACAAATTCTTATTGAGAAAGATTTGAAGTGCGCTCACAAGGGTCTTGTGGAGAACGAAGATTCCTATCCGAACCCGTTGGTGAGTGATCTCGCCTGACCATGGACGAAACAACCTTTGTTGGGGCCGATCGCGACCTGATGCATCGAGCCAAGCCCGCGGAGATTCCCGCGTTTAAGGTTCAAGTGCTCCCGCCGCCGGAGCCGGAACGGAAAGCGCCGCCGGTTCCAAAGTCCCCAGGACTCCGCGAATATTGGCACGTCGTTTTACGGCGCAAATGGCTGCTGCTGGGAATCGCGGTTGGGTGCGGTCTTGTAGGGCTGATCATCGGGCTGCTACAGACTCCCGTGTATGAGGCTCGAACGGCGCTTGAGGATTCCGATCCGGCTGCGCTGGTCGAGACGCAAACCCGCATCTTGAAGGATGAAGGTTTCGTCGAGAAGGTGCTGGTCCAACTGGGGGCTTCCCGGAGGCTGGACGCAGGGTACGTACTACAAAACCTCACCGTTCACGCGGCGAGCGGGAGCCACATTATCGATATTGGGTTCGAAGCTTCCGACCCGGAGTTTGCGGCGGACTTTCCCAATGCGCTGGCCAGCGCGCTGATCGAAGAAAGCATGCACGCGCGCAGCGAGGCCGCACGCAACGCCGCGGAATCGATGGGACGGCAGTTGGGGGAATTGAAGGCGAACTATCAACTGTCGGCGAGCGAGCTTCAGAATGTGAGCCAGGCTCAGGCGGATCTTGCCGCACTGCAAGCGTCCTATGAGGCCGCGAAATCGACCGCGCAGCCGGAGATTCTCGATCGCCTGAAGAACGAGTACGAAACAGCGGAGCGGCGGGCTTCCGTAAACGCGGCGAACTACGATGTTCTGAAGCGCGAGGTGGACACGAATCGCGCGACCTATGAAACGGCGCTTCAAAAACAGAAGGAAGCCGAGATGGACGCGGCGGCGCGAGCCGGCAATATGGGTGTTATCAGCGCGGCTCGCCGGCCCGTTCATGCCACCAGTCCCAGGCCGCTTTGGAACGCTGGGGTAGGAACGCTTTGCGGCCTGCTTCTCGGTTTGGCTTTTGTTTTCGTCCGCGAAAAAACGGACCGCAGCTTGCGCGCTCCGGGCGACATTTCGACGTATTTAAATCTGCCGGAATTCGGGGCCATTCCATCCGCCGAACTCGACCCGGTGCAGCCGCTTGCAAGACACAAGGATTGGGCGATCGACATCGGACCGAAGCGCGAGGGCGAGTCCGGCCAGGTTGAAATGGCGAGTTGCAGCAACGAAACTTCGCGCATGGCGGAGTCTTTCCGGTCGGCGCTGGCGTCGCTGTGGTTCGCGGGGCAAACCGGAAAACGCCCTCGCGTTTTCGTGCTGACCAGCCCGAGCGCGCGCGAAGGCAAGACCACGTTGACGAGCAATTTGGGAATCGCACTCGCGAATACTAACCGCCGCGTGCTGGTAATTGACGGAGACATTCGCAAGCCGCGGCTCCATACCATCTTTAATGTTTCGAATCATTGGGGTCTTGGAAATCTTCTGGAGGACGATTGTCCTATTGAAGATTATCTGTTCGAGGACATCGTGTGGCGTGCGTCAGTCCCGGGGCTCTATGTTCTACCAGCCGGCACAGGTGATGTGAACGTTTCCAGCCTGCGGTATCACGAGCGGCTCACCGATCTGCTGATGCGATTCCGGCTGGAGTTTCACGCCGTGCTGCTGGACACGCCACCGATGTTGGAATTTTCCGATGCGAGAATTTTGGGGCGATTGTCGGACGGCGTGATTCTAGTGGTGCGCGCATCGGAGACATCCCGCGACGACGCGGCTGCGGTGTACCGGCGCTTCCAGGAGGATGGGACTCCAGTGCTCGGCTCTATTTTGAACGATTGGAATCCCAGGAAATCGAAGCGCGGGTACGGTTATCGGACCTCGGGAAACTGACGTTCACTTGCGATCATAAACTTCGGTCCAGGATTCTTCGCCTCCCGGCGATTTCACTTGTACCTGGCGCGTCAAATGTTTTCCCTCGGCTGAGACGGTCAGCCTGCCGCGTTCCACCAGCGTCTTGTCATTCGAGGTGTAGAGCGACTCCACCGTTCGCGCGTCCACTCGTTTGAACGCCATCGTGCCGTCGCTGCCGGGGCCCCGGGCCGGATAGGCCTTGCCGTCGATTGCTCCTTCAAAAGAAAACTCACGCGAAGCTTCCTCGCCCGGCTTGATGATCTCGCCGCTATACTTCAACGACGGCTCCTGGTGGACGATATTCAGCACGATGCTGGTGGGCCGTTCGTGCTTCCCCCATTTCGAAGCGTCGCCGTTCAAAACCCACGCGCCGCCGAGGTTCGAAACGTTGGTGTCGCCGGCTGCGAGCACGCCGCAAACGAAGATTCCCGCTATGATTCCTAATCGATAAATCACGATGTTCCTCCCGTTCTATGGACGCGTCATTACCCACTGCTAGTATGGAATTTCAAGGATTTTCGAGTTTTTCCCCTCCATGAATACGTATCGGCCCGTGCCCCGAGTACCTGATTTCCCTGCCATGGAGCGCGACATCCTGCGCTTCTGGACAGAGAACCGCATCTTTGACAAGCTGCGCGAGAAGACCGCGAACGGACCGATCTGGTCGTTCTTGGATGGCCCGATTACCGCCAACAATCCCATGGGCGTTCATCATGCCTGGGGCCGCACGTTGAAGGACATGTACCAACGCTATCACGCGATGAACGGGCAGCGGCTGCGGTATCAAAACGGGTTCGATTGCCAAGGGCTGTGGGTGGAAGTGGAGGTTGAAAAAAGCCTGGGCTTGCAGACCAAGCGTGAGATTCGCGATTTCGGCATCGAGAATTTTGTGCGCGCGTGCAAAGAGCGCGTTCTCACTTTCGCGGCGCGGCAGACGGAGCAATCGATCCGTCTCGGCTATTGGTGCGACTGGGACGATCCGGCGCTGCTTTTGAAATTGCGGGAAGCGCTGGCGGACGGAGACCGCACGATTACGGCGACGCTGCCGAGCGGCCATATGGAGACGGCGCGCGCCAGCGAAATGATCAGCAAACTCGGGTCGGCTGAGTATGGCGGCAGCTACTTCACTTTTTCGGACGAGAACAACTACACCATCTGGTCCTTCCTGAAGAAGTGCCACGACGAAGGTTTCATCTATCGCGGGCACGACGTGATGCCTTGGTGCGGGCGCTGTGGCACGGGACTATCTCAAATGGAAGTGGCGGAGGGACGCCGCATTACAACGCACACTTCTGTGTTCGTGAGATTCCCTCTTAAGGGCCGGGACAAAACGGCGCTGCTGGTCTGGACGACAACGCCGTGGACGCTGACTTCCAACGTCGCGGTTGCGGTGAATCCCGAGATGACGTATCTCAAGGTCAAGCACGGCGAGTGGAGCTACTACGTTGCGAAGGGCAATTTTCAGAACGATCGTGTTCAGGATCTTCAAGTCGAGGGCAAGCACGAAACACACAAGCTGCCGTCTATTCGCACGATTTTGAAGGGGAGCGGAGGCGTTGAGGTTTTGGAGGAGGTGCAGGGCAGTGACCTGCTGGGCCTCGCCTATACCGGGCCGTTCGACGAACTGCCCGCCCAGAACACTCCCGGCGGCGTTTTTCCGTATGGCGAAACGGGCGGGGGAGAGACATCGGCAGAATCGCATCGCGTGATTGCATGGAAAGAAATCAGCGAGGCGGAAGGAACCGGTCTGGTTCATATCGCGCCCGGCTGCGGCGCGGAGGATCAACAACTCGGCAAAGACGAAGGCCTGCCGTTCCTTGCGCCTCTCGATGAGAGTTCCGTGTTCATTGACGGATTCGGACAGTTCAGCGGATGCAATGCCAGCAAAGTTGCCGACGAAGTAATTGCCGCGCTGAAGGAATCGGGATTTCTTGTCGCGCGGGAGAAATACCCGCACGTTTATCCGCACTGCTGGCGCTGCAAAGAGGAACTCGTCTTCCGTCCCGTGGATGAATGGTTCATCCGCATGGATTGGCGCGGCCGCATTCAGAAAACCGTTCCAACCATCCGCTGGATTCCCGCGGAAGGCGAAGCTCGCGAACAGGACTGGCTGCGCAACATGAGCGATTGGATGATCTCGAAGAAGCGCTTCTGGGGTCTTGCCTTGCCTATTTGGGTTTGCGATACGTGCGAGCATTTCACGGTGATCGGGAGCAAGGAAGAGCTGAAGGCGCGCGCGGTGGAGGGTTGGGAAACGTTCGAAGGCAACTCGCCGCATCGGCCTTATGTGGATGCGGTGAAAATTCGCTGCGAGAAGTGCGGCGCGCTGGCGTCGCGTATCGAGGACGTTGGCAATCCGTGGCTCGATGCCGGCATCGTGCCTTACAGCACGATGGGATATATCAGCGACCACGAACATTGGAAGAAATGGTTTCCCGCGGACCTAGTGCTCGAAAGTTTTCCTGGCCAGTTTCGAAACTGGTTTTATTCCATGCTCGCAATGAGCGCCATGCTGGAGAAGCGCGCGCCATTCAAGGCGCTGCTGGGTCATGCGCTGGTGCGCGATGCGCGCGGCGAGGAGATGCACAAATCGAAGGGCAACTCCATCTCGTTCGACGAAGCGGCCGAGGTGTTTGGCGCGGAGGTGATGCGCTACATCTACGCCGAGCAGAAGACGGCGCAGCATCTTAATTTTCCGGATTTGCATCCTTCTTCTGGAGCGGGCACGACGATTGATGCCGACGCTCGAAGAAAGCTGTTGACCTTTTGGAATTGCTACAGCTTTTTTGTGATGTATGCGTCGGCCGATGGCTGGAAACCGGACGGGAACGCGGCACCGTCGACGAACGAACTGGACCGCTGGGTACGGAGCCGGTTACAGCGGCTGCTTACAGCGGCGCACGGCGCTTTTCAAAACTACGAGCATTATCGTTTGATCGAAGCGTTTCAGGTTTTCGACGACGAGTTCTCGAACTGGTATTTGCGCCGGTCGCGAAGGCGGTTCTGGAGTAGCGATACGGAAGCGTATCAGACGCTCTATACCGTGCTGACCACGATGACGCGCCTGATGGCTCCAGCACTGCCGTTTCTAACTGAAGAGGTTTATCAAAACCTGGTGCGAGCCGTCGATCCGGGTGCGCCCGAATCGGTGCACCTTACTTCTTATCCGCAGGTAGAGGCCGGACTCATTGACGAGCAGCTCGAGCAAAGCATCGAAACGGTGATCCGCATCAAGAATTTTGCGCTCAATCTGCGGACGCAAAGCAAGGCGAAAATCCGGCAGCCGTTGAGCACGCTGTATGTGCGTCCGAAAGACGGAACCGAACGGCGCGTGCTGGGCAATCCCGAGTATGCGTCTCAAATTCTGGAAGAAACAAATCTGAAGCAGCTTGTTTTGATCGACGATGAGACGACCATGGTGCGGGTGCGTGTGAAGCCGGATGCGAAGAAGCTGGGTGTGCGCGCCGGACGCTATTTGAGGGCGATCGGACAGGCGCTGGAGCAGGCCGATTCAAAAGATGTTCTGAAAGGCGGACCGTGGCCGGTGACGGTGGATGGCCAGCCGTTCGAAATCGCGCCGGACGAGATGATCGTCTCGTATGAAGGGCCCGAGCACCTCAAGTGCAGCCTGGAGCAAGGCACGTTTCTCGCGCTGGACACTACGCTCACTCCGGAACTTCTGAAGGAAGGGCTGGCGCGCGATTTCAATCGGCTGCTGCAGGATCAGCGGAAGGCGCTCAACTTGAATATCTCCGATCGCATTGTGGTGCGATACTCCGCTTCTCAGCGTCTCGCGGAGGCTATTTCCGATCATCGGGATTATCTTCGATCGGAGCTTCTGGCGGAGAGCCTGGAGCGGGCGACATCCGATGGCGGAGTGAAGCTGTCGCTGGGCGGCGAGGAGATTCATGTCACCGTCACGGCGTTATCATTTAAATGATTCGCGGAGGTAACTTCTTGAAACTTTCGATAACCATTCTTTCGGTTTTGGCTCTTGGCCTTGTTCCGGTCAAAGCGCAAGACGCCGATTTGACGATCGACCAGATTGTCCAGAAGCATCTCGATGCCGTGGGCGGCGCGGATAAGCTCAAGGCGATCGACAACGTTAAGGCCACCGGCAATGCCGTGTTGATGGGAGGCCAGGTGGAAGCCCCCATCACGATGGTGTTGAAGCGTCCGACTTCGATGCGTCTCGACATGTCGATTCAAGGCCAAAACTTCATTCAGGCTTTTGACGGCACTACATCATGGATGATCAATCCTTTTATGGGCTCGCCCGATCCGCAGAAGGCCAGCGACGAGGAGACGAAAGCTACTCGCGACGATTCCGATTTCATCGAGGGACCGCTGATGGACTACAAGGCTAAAGGGAGCACTGTGGAACTGGTGGACAAGGAAGACGTGGGCGGGACGTCCGCCTATAAGATCAAGATCACGAAGAAGAGCGGAAATGTTCAATACCTTTTCCTGGATGCCAAGACGTTTCTCGATATGAAAAGCACCGGACATCGCAAGCAGATGGGCCAGGAGATGGATGTGGAAACGACAATGGCGAATTACAAGACCGTGAACGGCGTGCAGATGCCGTTCTCGATCGCGCAGAAAGCCAACGGGAATCCCGTGATGGAGTTGACGGTGGACAAATATGAAGTGAATGTGCCGGTGGACGATGCCATGTTCAAGATGCCGGAGAAGCCTGCGCCCGAGACGACCAAGACAGACGCGCCCAAGGACAAGCCAGCGGCGAAGCCGCAATACGAATAGCATTGCGGCTGAGCCGAGCGTCGCGATTGTGGCCTATTGTAACTGCGCGGCATTCGATTCGCCGCTTAAGCTATAGAAGGAGCCGGGATTGGCTTGATTGTTGTACTCGGTTGCAATCCAATCGGGCGAACGGACAATCGTGGAGATGCGGACTTCGTCAAGAATGCCGGGGAAGGGGTGTGAGTTGTCATTGTTAGCGCCGATTGTGAAACGCGGCATCGTACCGTAGCCCAACTCGCCCTCGTTCGGAGTCAACAGAGGAAGGGAAGTTCCGTTCAGATAAATCGCGCTGGGAACGGAATTAGCAAACACCGCGGTTACGTAGTACATAATGTTTGGCGTCAAGCTGTTGTTCGCGATCTTGAGATGGAGGTCCACTCCGGCGACCTTCATATCGGCTGCAATCGTGTTGAAGTCGGCGTTGCCTGCCGTTTCTTCCACAATCGCCCAAGAGTCGTTGGCGTCCGTGTAATCGGTAATTATCCTGTTTGTCTCGGCGCCTGACAAGCCGGTGGGCATCATCCAAAACGAAACCGTCTGGACGCTGACCGACTGCAGGCCGGTTGCGTCGGGCGTAGAGGCGAAATCGCTTGTGCCATTGAAAATCAGCGCACCGTCCACTTGTCCCGGCGTGGATCGAGAATTTGTGTCGACCTGATTCGTAGCGGGATGTTTGGCGGTCGAATCCGTAACATTGGTATTCGCCGCATTATCGGCCATGTGATAAACGGCACTGTAGTTGGCGTCCCAGACTCCGGTCTTATTCTCCTGCGTCGCGGCGATCGCGGGATTGCCATAGAACATGTATATGACTGTGTCAGTCAGGTGAGAAAGCGCGGGAATGCGCACCCAGGCGATGAATTGACCGGTAGCTCCGTTGTAATACTCAATCTCGTGGTCCAGCTTTTGTGTCCCGGCAGGATCGGACGTGAAGATTACATCGAAGGCACTGGTATTGGTGACGTGGCCGCCATTAGCGGTACTTCTAAGAAGTGGATCGGTAGTGTTGAACAGGAATGGGAAATTCGACTGATCCGTATTCGGCACCTGCGCGTGATTGATAGTTATGGTGCGGCGGCTCGAATAAGGAGTCGATGGCGCAGTGGTGAACGACCACACCGCCGATTTCGCTTCCCGATAATTGTTATTCGGGTCGCGGCTGGAGACCATCCAGTTGTACTGTGTGCCAGGCACCAGCGCCGTGACAGGGGTGAATGGCGAGCCCGCTGTCTGTGTTGAATTGGCCGGCGGATTTGCGGTGTCCAGGTACACTGTATATCCGGCGCTACCGCTTACCGTCGTCCAGGTCAAGTTGGGCTCGGTTGGGACTCCATTAGATTGATTCGCCGGCGAGAGAAGCGTAGGAGCAGCCAGTGGCACGGACGTTGTGAACGACCATACTGGCGATGGCGTTTCCTTGTTATTATTATTCGGGTCCCGGGTTGAAACGTACCAGTAGTAAGTGGTCCCGCTATTTAGAGGAGCGGGCGGACCGAACGATGTGCCGGAGACAACCGTACTGGCAGTTGGCGGATTGGATGTTCCGAAATAGACCGTATAGCCGTTACTCCCATTTACGCCGTTCCAGTTGAGGCCACTTGTCACTGGCACACCGGCGGCGCCATTCGCGGGCGACGCTTGACCGGGCGGCGGCATTACATAGGCCGTCGTGAACGACCAGACGGGCGTAGGAGATTGCATATCGTTGTTACTCGGGTCGCGGCTCGCAACATACCAATAGTATGTTGTGTTCGCGGTTAGCGTTGGCTTGAATGAATTCGTCGAGCTATAAGTACTGGTTACAGGCGGATTTGTTGTCCCAAGATATACGTTGTAGCCCGCACTTTGGGGAACGGAAGTCCAACTAAGGCCGACGGAAAGCGGCATACTCGCAGCGCCATTCAGCGGAGAGTTCAGTGTCGGAGTTGGGAACGCCTTCGCGGTCACAAATGACCAGACCGGCGAAGGTGCTTCTTTGTCACCGTTCTTCGGATCCCTACTCGCCGCGTACCAGTAATATGTGGTTCCCGCGCCAAGGGCAACTGAGGGTGTGAAGGTAGTGCCGGAGACTGCTACGCTCGCTGT
The DNA here is from genome assembly GCA_049514735.1 of Bryobacteraceae bacterium. GTDB lineage: Bacteria > Acidobacteriota > Terriglobia > Bryobacterales > Bryobacteraceae > JAICMB01. The sequence goes on along the minus strand of JBEKUT010000022.1, from coordinate 12,284 downwards.
TGGCGGGTTCGTGGTTCCGACGTACATAATATAACCAGCGCTGCCTGCGACAGGGTTCCAGGTAAAGGTTGTAGTTACAGGCACTCCGGTTGTGCCGTTAGCGGGAGAACTGAGTCCGGGAGCGGGAAAACCCGAGGCTGTGGTAAACGACCAAATGGAAGACGGCGATCCGATAAGGAGGTTCTGCGGATCGTGACTGGAAATGTACCAGTAATACTTCGTCCCGGGGTTCAATGGCGCGTACGGCGTGAAAGAATTGGTAAACGAAACATAGGTCGTCGTGGGAGGATTGTTTGTCCCTAGATAGACCGTGTATCCACCGGCATTCGGTACAGCGTTCCAGGTCACACTTGTGGACACCGGGACTGCCGCCGCGTTATTTACGGGCGAGGTTAGCGTTGCCGTGGGGAACGCGGCCGTAGTAAAAGACCAGACGGGCGATGCAGCCTGTTTATTGTTATTATTCGGATCGATGCTTGTTACGTACCAGTAATACTTGGTTCCCGATATCAGCAAGGATGAGGGAGTGAACAACGTCGCGTTCGTGAATGTACCGGTCTGAGGCGGATTGGTAGTTCCGAGATACAGGTTGTACCCGGCGGTTCCACTTGCGGCGTTCCAGTTAAGAGTAGTCGATGTCGAGATCGCAGTCGCCCCGTTGCTGGGCGAAGCAAGGATGGGCGCCGGGACCACGGGGTAAGCCGTAGTGAAGGACCAGACGGCCGAATCGGCCTCTTTGTCATTGTTATTCGGATCGCGGCTGGCGACCATCCAGTAATATACAGTTCCCGAACTCAACGGGGTCGACGGCGTATAAGTCGCACCGCTCACCTGCGTGCCTGCTGTGGGCGGATTGGTGGTCCCGAGATATATCGAGTAACCCGCGGTGCCGGTAACCCCGTTCCAACTCAAGCCGCTTGTCACAGCGATCCCGGTAGCTCCATTTGCCGGCGACGATAATGTGGGAGCCGCGGGAGGAGGCGCAACGGTGGTGAACGACCACACGGCGGAAGCAGCTTGTTTGTTGTTATTGTTCGGGTCGATGCTAGCGGCCATCCAGTAGTAAGTTGTGCCGGCCTTCAAAGCGGTTGAAGGAATGAAAGAGGTTCCGGTGCTAGATGCCGAAGTCGTTGGCGGGTTTGTGGTTCCCAGATATACAGCGTAGCCCGCACTGCCGTTAACTGGGTTCCAACTGAGGGTCGGTGTAGTTGCTACCTTGGCCGCGCCGTTCGCCGGCGAGGAAAGGATTGGAGCAGGAACCGCGCCAGCCACGCTGAACGACCATACGGCCGAAGGGGACTCGAAATTGCCGTTATTGGGGTCGCGGCTCGAAATACGCCAGTAATACGTGGAGCCCTGGGTCAATGGCGTCGAAGGAGTGAATGATGCTCCGGTGCTAAGGGTGGAACTCGTTGGCGGATTGGTGACGCCCAGGTATACCGTGTAGCCATTACTACCGCTCACCGCACTCCAACTCAGACTCGTCGACGGAGAGAGTCCCGTCGAGCCGTTGGTGGGTGACAGCAACGCTGGCGATGGAAGCAGGCTCGACGTTGTAAAGGACCAGACTCCGGACGCGGACTGGGCATTGTTGTTGTTAGGATCGCGGCTGGCCACGTACCAGTAGTAAGTGACACCGGGTGTCAGCGATGAAGTTGGCGTATAGGATAGGTTGTTAGTCAACGTGGACGCAGTTGGCGGATTCGTTGTCCCGAGATAAACGTTGTACCCGTTGGTACCGCTCACCGCTTTCCAACTCAGCGCCGGCAGCCAGGGCAGGCCTGTCGCTCCGTTCACTGGCGAGACCAACGTTGGCGCGGCGGGGGGCGCGGCGGTTGCCGTGGTAAAGGTCCCGACTAGCGATGGATTTTCAGTGTTGTTGTTGTTCGGATCTCTGCTGGCAATCCGCCAATAGTAAGTTGTGCCCGGCGCAAGCGAAACTGAGGGGGTGTATGACGTTGCGGTTGTCTGACCAAGAGAGGTCAAGGGAGGATTCGTCGTGCCGACGTATACTGTGTAGCCATTTGTTCCAGTCACTGCATTCCAACTGAGCGTTGGCGTCGGAGAGACGCTCGTACTCCCGCTCGCCGGCGCCATCAGTACCGGGGCGGCTGGCCCTATGTCGGACGGTGGGAATAGCAACTGCGTGATGGGTGTCGCGATAGGAAGACTGGTAGTGAAGACGACCGCATAATTGGGCGGCAAATTCGCAAAAGCGCCGTTGTAGGACCAACCGGACACCAGGACTCCCGCTGGATTGCCCGCCGCCCCAGCGCGCCAATAATGCTGATCGTAAGCGGACACAATGGCGGTATAGGTTCCGGCGGCAAGCCCTGTTATCTGGATCAGGGAATCCCGGTCGATGGGACTGCAACCTTGACCGTTGCACGCGTCGTCGTCCTTCTCGACCTGAGTTCCCGTGGAATCGTAAAGCCACATGACGGGATCGAAATTGCCCGCAGCCCAACTGGTGGTCTCAATCGTTACGTTTGTCGGAGCAGTTAGAGTGAACGACAGCTCAAAAACCTGATTGGGACTCGACAGACTGCCGCTGTAGTTGAAAGTCTGAGCATGGCAAGCGCTCCCGAGCAGTGCTATGAGAGTCAGAACGTTCCAAGATGGCGACTTAAGTAGCCGGGGAGGAAGGGTCACTGCGAGTTTGGCAATAGTCATGTGTCAAATCCGGACAACACTCAATAAGACGATATAACTCGATGCTCAAACGTACCACGGAGAATGAGAACCTCGTACGGTTTAAGCGATTGTGGGGAGTCAGTTTTGTACTTAGTACTAACTACTAAGAATGCCCCGCCCAGCGTAATCAATTTATCGAAAGCGGTGCAACGGCCCATCCCCACCTTCAGTTAACCCTGGAACACGTTCCACGGAAGTCCAATCGGCATTCACCAACGTTTGCCACTGTGGAAACGAAAGCCACGTCGAACCTACCTGGAACATATGTTGCCCCCCTGGTTTTGACCAAACATTGTCACTCGCAGACAGCGTGGTCAGGAAAGGCGGCCAATTCTGTGCGACTACCAGCATCACTTGCCGGGAATCCTTACACGTAACGCTATTCCCTTGCATGGTCCAGCGAGTAGCTTGGACATCCTCCGGTACGCCGGTCTCCCAATTCACAACGGTACGGTCAAGGTCTCCTGTAATCAGCACCTGTTCGGCGCCGTTGCCGGTAATAGCGTTGTTTCGGATTGTCACGTCCGACGAATTGGCGCCTGTGATTCCGGACGCGCCCAGATTGGCCGACATGGTGCTGTTCTGCACTAAGATCGGACCGGGGTCGGCTTCGATAAAGATGCCGTCGTTGAAGTTCGAGGCCAGCGTGACGCTGTCTACCGTGAAATCCCGATTGTCATAGTCCAGCCAAAGTCCACGCGACCAATTACCCGCCGCGACGTGATTCGAAACTCTCCCGACGTGAACTCCGCCGAGTTTGGCGCCTGCCACCGACCAGCCGTAGTAATTGCCGCGTGCGCCACGCCAGTTATTGTAGGACGTCTGGTTGGAATCGATCACGACATTCTTCATGTTGTACACGTCGATACCCTCCGCGCCATTGTTGTCCGCGGTGTTGCCACTGAGGGTTATGTTCGACGTGCTCGACAAACCGAGTCCGTTCCAGTTATTCCATTCGAAGGTGCAGCCCTCAATGAGAACGTTGTTGGAATTCATGACTTGGATGGAGGCGTTCTGCACCGCGACATTTCCGTGGCGGAAGACCAGGTCGCGCATGACAAAGTTTGTCTTGCCGGTGACCACCATCACTGTTGGCCGAGTGGCGACTTCTATGGTTGAGTTGTCCATCGGTAAAGCGGGACCGAGTTGAAGAGTGAGAGTGTGGGCTGTCTCGTCGGCAAAGAAAGTGTTATTTGTAAGATCTGAGTACTGGAGGACCTGATTTATATTGGTTCCATTAACATAAATCATTTCACGCCGGCGCACGATGTCCTGTAGCACGGTGTTCCCCGCCCAGCCTGCCGGATACGGCGCGAGTCCCCAGGTATAAGGCCAAGTGTGCTGGTATTTGTCCTGGCCTGTCTGTATCCATTCGGACGCGGGCCACACATCCGATCCCGAGAGGATCACGCTTCCCCGAACCGTTCCCTCGAAGATCAAAGGAGCGTCCGTTTCTTGTCCGGTCTGTGGCAGGGAGACAGCTTCGCGGTAGATACCAGGTTCGATGTAGACCTTGGTTCCAATGCCATTCGCGTTGTTGGCTGCGGCCGCGATTGCCCCTTGTGAGACCGTCAGAAACGGCTGCGCCTCGGTGCCGGGGTTGCTATCGGAAGCCGCGGAGCTTTGGTTATCGACGAAAAGGATCTGCTGCACCTTGGTTTCATCGACGTTGGCGCCAGTTGCTTCCGCGGGCAGACCCGACGCTCCAACACTGGCAGCGGTAGTAGTAGCCGGAGCGAACATGCACGATACAAGCAGCGCGGAGCCCATGGTTATCGCGGAAAGGGAAGCGAGTTTCATCGTGACACCAGTTGCGAGTTGGTACGCGCTTCGAGCCCTATCGAGGAGGCGCGCTTCAAAACGTCATCGAGTTTGCGCCACAAGTCCAGCCGGCCGATCTCCCAGGAGTGTCCCCAGATATGAAAAACGCCTCCTTGTGCGCTGGCGCGTTGCATGAGCATCACGCAGAGATGCTCCAAATCGGTTTCGAGATTGCAAGCGCTATACCAATTAAAGAGTCCCCTGGCGTTTCCTTCTTTCAGCGCGTGGCGAATGTGAATCGCGCGCGAGTGCGGCACGAAATGTACGGAGACCGGCATGCGCGAAGGATTGAATTCGCGTTCCGTGCGGAAACCCACGGTGGTTCGCGCGACCTGGTATCCCGCGTTGCGAGCGAGCCGGCAAGTCTGGGCGTTGAACTCTCCCTTGGGGAAGCAGAACGCGGGTACGGGTTTGCCCAAAACATCTTCGAGCATCTTGCGGCTCTCGATGAGTTCCAGGCGGGCGCGCTCCAGCGGCAATTGCGGCAATATAGCGTGGTTCACCGTGTGCGAGCCGATCTCCATGCCCATGCGGTCGAGCGTGATGATTTCGGCCTTCGTCATCAAGGCCCAGTCTGAGCGGCGAGTCGGGATATAAAACGTGCCCTTCAGCCCGTATTTAAGAAGCAAGGTTGCCAGGCGCAGATCGAGCGGATGCCCGTCGTCCCAACTTGTCGTAATGAAACCGCTCATCTCGCAGACTCCTTGATGACACGGAATCCGATCAGTTGCAGGAGCCACATGATCAGGAAGAGCGGGTTCAGCATGTAGCGCTTCCAAAGCCGCCGGGGTTCCATCATAAAACGGAAGCACCACTCGAGTCCCGCGCGCTGCATCCACGGCGGAGCTTGTTTGATGCGGCCGGCATGAAAATCGAACGCGGCGCCGACTCCGAGCATCACGACGCCGGGGAGCTTTTCCTTGTGAGAGTGCATCCATTGTTCTTGTTTGGGCGCGCCTATTCCGACGAACACGATGTCTGCTTCCGAGTCGCGTATCCGCCGTACTATAACGTGGTCCTCCTCGATCGTGAGTGGCCGGAACGGCGGCGCGCAGGCATCGACAATTTGAAGTCCTGGAAAACGCGCCGTCAGATTTCTCGATAGTATTTGCAGTACTTCGCCGCGCCCGCCATAAAGAAAGATGCGGTGTCCCAGTTTGGCGGCCTGCTCGCAAAGCGCCAGCATGAGGTCGGGCCCGTAGACGCGCGGCTGGCGGCGAATTCCCAGCGAGCGCAGCGCCCAAGCGAGCGGCATGCCGTCGGGTGTTGCGATGTCGGCTGCGTTCAGAACCGAGCGCAGAGCTGGATCGAAGGCCGCAGTCATCACGGAATGAACGTTCAAGTGGGCGATCATATGGGCGCTGGGATCGTCGTTCTCAATCCAGCGGCGGCACAGAGTAAGAACCTCGCCGTAGCTGGTGGCGCTTACTCCGACGCCGACCACGCTGCGTTTCTTGGGGGAGCGGGATCGCAGGACGCATTCGTAAATCTCCAGGAGACGCTCAAAATTCCGGCCGGGCGTGAAGCGCGCTTCGTATGCGGCGCGCGCATTGACGCCCATGGCGTCGACAAGTTCGGCTTCGTTCAAAATGCGCTCCAGGCATTGCGCCAGTTTCTTTGCATCCCGCGGCGGGAATTTGAATCCCGTGCGGCCGTCGTCAACCAGTTCGCTGAGCGCTCCGATATCGGACGCAATCACGGGCCGTCCGCAAGCATAGGCCTCAACAACACTGTTGCCGAATGTTTCAAAACACGTGGACGGCACGACGATGGCGCGCGCGTTCTTCATTGCTGCGGCTACCTCGGCAGAGGTGCAGGGGCCCCTGAAATCGACTCCCGGAGCGTCGAATGCATCGGGACCATCTCCGATAATGACCAGTTCCCCGCGCTGCGCGCTCCAGGCGTCCAACAGTGTGCGGACGCCCTTTTCCGGAGAGAGCCGGCCGGCATAGACAATCGTGCGCGACGACGATGGGAGCGCGGGAGCGGGTCCAGGATCTTCGGCGAAATTCGGCTTCACGTGCAGGCGCGCAGCGTTGATGCCTCCCGCGGCGAACAACGATCGCGCGTGCTCGCTGGGAACGATGAACGCGTCGACTCCGGACCAGGTGTCGCGACGGCGGTTCGTTGCGATCATGTGGCCTACTAACGCGGACGCGGCCGCGGAATCGTGGTAACAGCGATGCATCACGCCGCGCCATGGGATCTTCCCGAGACAATCGGTACACACCGACCCCTCGCGATGAAACAGAGCATTGACGCACAGCAAACGGTAGTTGTGCAGTGTCTGAACGGTCGGCACGCGCGCGGCATGGCAGGCCGCGTGGATGGAAGGGCTGAGGGTCGCCCAGAAATTATGGACGTGCGCGATGTCAGGCTGCAGCTCGCGGCAGAGCCGCTCGATTTTTTGGAACGATTCGCCGGACCAAGCCGATCCCCGCGCGAGTTGAACCAATCCACCGGAGTTGTCGACCTCATGCACTACGACGTCGACGCCGCGATCGCGCAGCATGGCCGTTTCAGCCGCCACGACACGGTCCTCGCCGCCACGATAGCGATAGCGATTATGTAGTACGAGTACGCGCATGCGCCCCCAATCCAGCCGACAATCCAAGCACGATGAAGAACAATACGACTTCGGGATCCACGGGACCCGCGAAGGAAAGCTCGAAGCAGCCGAGGCACAAGTACCAGGCCACGAGGAGCAAGATGAACACGGCGAGCTTGCGTTCCGGCCCGGTGCGCCGAACGTAAATCCAGGCGGGCTGCAGTACATACAGCAGCGCCCAAATCAACAATGCGTATCCCATCAACCCCGTGCCGGTGAGAACGTGCAGATATATGTTGTGGGCCGTCTGCCAACGCTCCGCGCCCCACACGTACATGGTTCCGGTGCTGGTCATCGAATAGTATCCGTGGCCGAAGAGCGGCGATTCCGAAAACGACTTGAACGCGATATCCCAGACCTCCGTCCTGCCGCTGACCGTGTAGGCATCCTCGGCGCTCTGGCCGCGCATGATATAGGACATGACCGCTTCGGGCGCCTTCGAGATCGAAGCCGAATAGGGTAGAAACGCCGCAACGAACCCGGCTACGATCAAGCCGAAAAGGACGAGATGCTTTTTGTGCATCGCCCAAAGGACCGGCAGAGCGATGATCGATGTAACGATCAGGCAGGAACGCGATTGCGCGATGAAGACGGCCGCGCCGCAGATCAGGCCGGATGGCCACATCAGCGTGTGAGTCCACCGCCAGTTCCACAAGAGACGGGAAAGAAGTAGAGTTAGCAGTCCAATGGAGGCGACGCCCGCCAGATTATTCGGCTGCATGAAGTTGATCGGACGCAGGCCGGCCTTGATTTCCTGAACATTCATCGCGAGCAGGATCACCATCAGCACCGTTATGATCAAAACCATCTGACGCAGGATTTGTTCGAGGTCGCGTTCGCTGCGATAGACGATGCCAGTGGCGATAGACAAGAGGCCGAGCATGAAAGCTTCGGTGGCGTGTCCGAGGCTGATGCTTTTGATCGGCGACCAGGTGCAGGTGGCAAGCGTCCAGAGTCCGAACAACAGGAGCGGGGTACAGCGGAGCAGGACGGACATCACCCGCGCCTGCGTGTGCGTGCGGAGCACGATCCAGAAGAACAACGCAAACGCTGTCGCGCGCGAAACGCCCTTCGCCACGGCGAGGAAATCTATGTTTCCGAAGCTGAACGCGGGATGCCCCGGGCTGTTCAAGCACACCTCGGAAAGGAGCCAGCAGACCACGATGAACGAGCGCAGGTACGGGGATCTCTCCTCGGCCCGAACAATCCGGGTCGGCACGGCGAAAACCGGGTAGGTCATTAACTCCGCGCCCATAGTTCCAGCCGCTCCAGTTTGTCTTCCCAAGCGAACGCGCGAACGCGTTCCATGGCGCCGCGCTCCAGCCGCCGGCGAAGGTCGATATTGCCGGCGAGAGTTTCGATAGCAGTCGCGAGGTCGCGAATCGCTTGCTCCGGGGAGTGCGCCGGGACCTTGATGCCGGTGTGCTCCGTTACCTGCAGCGCCGGTCCTCCCAGATCGAGGCAGATCACGGCGCATCCCGCGCTCATCGCCTCAATGCACGCGAACGCCCCGGAATCGTGCAGGCTAGGATGGAGCAGCGCATCGAAATCACGCATTCTTCGAAGCAACTGCTCGCGCGGGATGGAGTCGTGAAAATGGACGCGGCTCGCAATGCCGAGTTCTGCCGCGAGTTGCTGCAGAGAGGCGCGTTCGGGGCCACTGCCGAAGATGTTGTATTCGAGGTGCGCGCCTTTTTCTTGAATCCGTGCAATGGCGCGCAGAGCGAGATCGAATCCTTTCCAATGCAGGAGCCGGCCTGCGCTGAACATCTGAAAGCGTTCGGCGTCACGGCAGTTCCGCTCTTCACACGCGAGTGGATGCTCGCCGCTCACGCCGACGCAAGTCAGTATGCGAACGCGTTTGCATCCGAGCGCGATGAGACAGGCGGCGGTTTCCGGTGTCGTGGCGAGCGCCAATGCCGCCCGCCGCGCGGTCATCCGGACCGCGGGATCGAATTTCGCGTACAGCCTCGCGGAATCGCGAAGAAGCTCGTAGATGCGGGCTCTCCAACCCAACGCTGTGCGGAAGCTCGCGGGTATCGATTCGCCGCCGCCCACCGGACCCCACACAAACGGCACTGGCAGCAGCGCCATGAAACTCGGCAGCCAGTACATGCAGAACGTGACGTGATGCACGCGCGCAAACGCGGCTTCGCGGTGCAACGTGCGCGCCTTGAAGTAGGCGAGCACCTGCCAGATGTAGTAATAAAGATAGACGCCGCCGGGCCACTTCTTCCAAAACAGCATTGGGCGTGGAAGGTCGAGATACACGAATCGAGCGCGGGGCGCCGGCTCTCGCCGCAAACCCTCTTCGATCGCGGGACGGTTCTTTGTGCGAGTGATGACCCAAACGTCATACAGCCGGGCCAACTGTTGCATCCAATTCCAGCCGATCTCAGGATCGGACCCCTTGCCGGGCGCGCAGGCGTAGGCCGATAGAAGCACGTTCATAGCGCCCCCACCACCGCGGCGTTTCGTCTGGGGGCTGCGGCCGGTGCGACGTTTTGGTACAAGAACAACGCCAACAGCGCGGCCCACGTCCGTTGCAACGCCGTATCTTTTGCGCTTGCGCTGTACCGCAGATCGATAACGCTCGCGCGCAGAGCGTTCGCCGCGTAAGAGACGAACAACGGCGCGATGCAATCCACGCTGGCGCCGATCTGACGGAAATAATCTCCGATCAGATCGCGGATGGTTCCCTCTTTCGTGACTTGGGCATAAATGGCCCCGGGTTTTGTCCCGCGTACTTCCACCGCGCCTGCGACGATAAAATGAAACAGGTCCCAAGCGGCCGGAGTGCGCTCCTCGAATGCCTCCCAATCGAAGACGAACAATGCGCCGCCGTCCGAACGAATATTCCAAGGTGTGAAATCGCCGTGCGCGGGGCCGCAGGGAAACGCGCCGCGCTCGCACCAACGCGTTTTGGCCGACTCGATCAGATGCGCGTAATAATGAAAGCCGCCGTCGCGCATTTCCTCGATCTCGGCATCTTCCGGGAACGGAAGCTCACGGTACGAGGGACGAAGCCCATGCAACTCCGCGAGAAAACAGACGTGCCGGCGATCCGGAACGATCGCGCGCGATTCGTGTGCACTCGCGCAAGGGGATTGCACCAGCACATAATTGTTTTTGACCCAACCGGCATCGAGCAGACGCGGAAGCACTGCCGTTGAGAACTGTGCGGAATCGAGGGTACGAAGCGCCTGCCGCTCATTTTGGATCGACGCGATGGCGCGTTCAGAGCTGCCGGCTTTCGCGTAGCCCAGGATCACGCCCGCGCGATCCATGATCTGAATCGTAGGTTTCTGGTTCGGTCCGGGAGTACCCAACGAAATGGCGATGGCGACGTCCTCGCACGCCACGGCGCGGCTCAGAAATGTTTGGACTCCTGCAAGAGATCCCAAACCGGCGCGATGCCGCAGAAAGATCTGCGCGGCGCCTACTCGCAATCCGGCGCGAAGCAGCGCTTTGGCGATTTTCGCGACAGGACGTTGCGGGTTGTAGATATCGAGAGACGCGGCGGCCGTTTTACGGCGATCGAGCGGGATCAGGAATCTTCCCGCGAGGACCGCATGTTCTCCGGGCGCTTGTTCCGCGGTTGCTGGGACCGCAGCGTCATTGCCTTGCAGCAGCGCATCGATAAACAAATCGCGGACGCGGTTCGCGATCTCGCGTGGTGTGTCATCGACGCGAATGATGGCGTGGACTTCGTCTTCGGATGCCAGCTTTAGCCAGGACTCCAGTTGCTCCGCCATCTCGGACTCGCGCAGATCGTCCTTGCGGCGGGCGATGCGCTCCGGAGTATCGAAGAGAAGGATCAGCTTTGCGGGCCGCGGAGTGAGCGTCCAAAGCAGCCGCGCGCCGCGGCGCGAGCTGAGCGCAAAACGATACGGGTCCACTTCCATATCGAGGGCGCAACGGTCATAGACGACCAGGCGCGAACCAGGAAGCGTTTCGCGATCTTTCCACCAGGAACCGAAAAGAAAATCCAGGAAGTAGTAGAACAAGCGCAGCCATTGAAGATTTCCTTTGTGGCGGCGCGGCCTCTGATCCCCTTGCCCGTCGTCGGCTTTTCCCAGGAATGCGGCCAACGGCGGAAGCAGACCGGGACGCCATTGACGAACCGTGACATCGACGAAAGGAGCTTCACGGGCGAACCATTCCTTAACGAGCCTCAACACCGTGGACTTGCCAACCCCGTCCGGTCCCAACAAGGCGACGCATGGCGCTTTACGCCGGCGCAAGGAGAACGAACGAGGCTTGCCGCGGGACAAAATATCGATACATAGCGAGCCGGATTCGGAGAAGCCCAAGATGGACGAGCCGGCGTGAAAGCGATGAACGCACGTTCTGCAGCCGGCGCGCTGCAGAGTTCGAACGGCAACCATAGCGGCGGACTCGACCCGATTCCGCTCGACACGTGCGGTCACGCGGCCGCTTGCGGTGGTGAACGAAACCGCGATTCCCGCTTCCTTGAACGCGGATTCAATCCGATTGGGCAGCGTCATGATCGGACGCTCGCCTCCATCGGCGCGGGGACCTGCGCGCTCTTGGACGCATACAGAGTTTTGTGGCGGCTGGCGCAGGCCCGCAGGATGGCATCCACGATCGCCGCAGGCTCACGAGCCGTTCGCAAATCAAGACAGGCCGCATCGCGAACATACCGTTTGCTCCACTCGATAATGACCGCGCCCTGCTCCATCGCAAAATGGTCACTGAGCGACGGACGTTTGCGGAATGCGTACTCGCGCCACTCGTCCATGAAACTATTGCGGACGAGTTCGTCCATTACGTCGCGAACGGCCTGGCGCTGCGCCTCATCGCGTACCGCGACGCGGAGGACCAGGCCGCATTGGCGCGTGTAGAAGCGGCCAATGTTCTCCCGCAGACGGCTGAACAGATAGAGCAAGGTTTCGAGCGGACGATGGAGCGCGAAAAGCAGCGTGAACCGCAGGCGCGTCAGCCGCATGTTACGAAGGAATCCGGGCACATCGTCGATACCCAGAGCATCCAGAGCATTGAGACCGAAGCGTCCAAATACGGATGCCAGCTTCAAATCGAGACTCTGACAATTGGAGTTTCGGAATGCCAGGATTCGCTGCTGATAGCGCAGCCTCTTGCGTTCAGAACCCGGATAGAGGCCGTGAATCTGGACCAACCG
>JBEKUT010000021.1:0-30398 GCA_049514735.1 Bryobacteraceae bacterium | reverse complement strand
GGCTGCGGCTCCGTAATAAAACGGGAGTTGTGAACGAGCCCGCATCTGCCGTACCCGCGGTGGAAGCGGAGCTACGACACCCATTTCAGTATGCGGATGACGCCCATCTTGGCGCCCTTGCGGTGTGCCGAGACGTCCGTGCGGCTCTCGATGTCCTTTCGATTTTCCGAATAATACCGATACGCGCGCCACAACATCTGTTCATTGGTGAGCGTTGGCCGCCAGCCGAGCAGACGTTTGATCTTGCTGGTGTCGAACATGAAATCCTCGGCAATCATTTTGTAATGATAGGGGCCCAGCGGCGAGATCTTCAAATGATACGCCAGCTTCATCGCCGCGATGGTCGGCGCTCTTGGCAAGCTGCCCAGTCTCGATTTGCTGTTCGAGTTCTTGATGACAAATTCGTAGACTTCGGCGAAGGATTTAACATCGTCCGAGCCAATGTTGAAAACCTCGGATTGCGGATAATCGAGCGCCAGAATGCAGGCGTTCGCCAGGTCCTTAGCGTAGATGAACTGATAGACGTTGCGGCCGCCTCCTACTGTCCAGACGCGGCGGCCATCGTCGATGAACTCGAAGAGGATGGAGAGCAGGCCCAGGCGTCCGCAATCCATGATGGTTGGGCAGCGGATAATAATCGAGTTCAAGTCTTTGAATTCGTGAAGGACCTTTTCGCCTGCCAGCTTCGACTTTCCGTAAATCTCAATCGGATTAGGCGTGTCGTCTTCCACAATGGGGCGCTTCAATCCCTCGCCCCACAGACAATTCGAAGATGTGAAGACGAGTTGCTTCACGCCGTGTTTGCGCATTGCTTCGGCGAGAACGCGCGTTCCGTCGACGTTACTGCTCCAGAGATTCCCGTGATCCTCCGAGCCATGGGCCAGCATGGCGGCGCAATGCATTACCCCGTCAATGCGCTCCGAGTTGAAAATCCGGTCAAGCTCGGCGCTGTTTCGTATGTCTACTCGCTCTTTGACTAGATTCGGATGCTCATCTTCATCCGGGCAGATGTCTACACTAATACAGCGATAACCTGCGTCGAGAAGTTCGCGTTTGAGGACGCCCCCGAAAAATCCGGCGCCTCCCGTTACCATAACGGTCTTCATATCCGAATGGATCCTCCTATTTTGTTTGCAAACTCACGCCGGTAACTACCGCGCCAAGTTCCCGCCCGTCTGTCGTCGCGGGAAGAGCGGCTTTATCCAAGCTGAAGTTGACCGGAACGAGGTTGGTGTCTACGAGGCTCGCTGGAAGATCGCGAGAATACATGTAACTACCCGGTTTTGTGAACGTTTCGGGATCGAGGACGCGTCCCGCCGCTTCGGCTCTTAAAGTCATGGGGCCGAGTTTCTCGATCTGATTATCGGGAATATAGAGTTCCAAGACCAGCTTCGCGCCACGTTGTGCGCTGCCGGGCGGAGGTCCCAGTCCGACCGTGAATTTCTGGGCTGTCCAGCGCCACTTGTCCCTTTCCACGGGATAAAATCCCGAAATGAGTTGATCCGCATGCTCCGCGTCGGCCATGCCGATCGTACTCACCGGCGGCTTTCTCGCCCGGTGGCATCCACTCAGCAGCGTCAACGCAGCTAGGAGCGGCCAGATAATTCTCTCCAAGTTAATCAAATGACGTAAGATGCGTCTGTGCGGCATTCTGTTTCAGGAAGTGAGAGACGCACTGAAGATCATGTATGATTGGGGAAACCGCTCCCTGCCGGTCACGGCTCGGTTACGGGTCGAAATTCTTCATCAACATTGGTGGCCCGCAGGCCATGCGACTCCTGTGAAAACAAACGCCGTCCGCCTGCTGGATCGATTAGGCGTCCATTATGAGCTACGCGAATACGACGTCGACCCGGAGGACTTAAGCGCGGAGACAGTCGCCCGCAAGGTCGGAATGCCTCCGGAACAGGTCTTCAAGACCCTGGTCGCGCGCGGAGACCGGAACGGGGTCTGCCTGGCCGTGATCCCGGGCAATTCCGAACTCGATCCCAAAGCGCTCGCCCACCTCACAGGCGACAGGCGAATCGAAATGGTGCCGCTCAAAGAGGTTCAACCGCTTACGGGCTACATCCGCGGAGGCGTCACAGCGCTCGCTTGCAAGAAAGATTATCCCGTTTTCGCCGATGAGACGATTGAACTGTTTGACAGCATTTCGATCTCGGCGGGAGCGCGCGGAATTCAGATTCTGATCGCCCCGCCGGACTACGTCCGTATTACTGGCGCGCGGCTCGGACCCATCGCCCGCGACAAACCGTAGTCTCTGTTACAATGCTATTCAGTTTCTCCTGACGCCGTTCAGACGCAAAACGTTGCAGCACAACGCGTTTCTGATGCCTGCGACTCGCAGGTGTGGTCCAATGTTATTCGCACAGACTTATGGCTGATCACCATTTCAAGTTTCGACGGCAGATGCGCGCCCTGCAGCGCCGCGTCCGTGAACTGAGAATGATTGCCAAAGGCGTGATGTCGACCGACCATCCCGTCATGGCGCACATTATCCCGATCCGCCGCTGCAATCTGGCGTGCGCCTACTGCAACGAGTACGATAGCTACTCGAAGCCCGTTCCCAAGGAAACGATCATCCACCGACTGGACCGTCTGGCCGATCTTGGCACCACGATCGTGACCTTCAGCGGAGGCGAACCGCTGCTGCACCCGGACCTGGACGACCTTATCGCGCACCTCCGGAAGCGCGGTGTGATCGCCGGCATGATCACGAATGGCTACCTCCTGACCGCCGAGCGCGTGAAGCGGCTGAATCGCGCCGGGCTAGACCATCTTCAGATCAGTATCGACAACGTCATGCCGGACGATGTGTCGAAGAAAAGCCTCAAAGTTCTCGATAAGAAGCTCCAGGTCCTATCAGAACACGCCGAGTTTCATGTCAACATCAATTCGGTTCTGGGCGGCGGCATTCGCAATCCCGACGATGCGCTCGTTGTTGGAAAGCGGGCAATTGAATTGGGATTCACCTCGACCGTGGGAATCATCCACGATGGCGACGGGCAACTCAGGCCGATCGGCGAACGCGAACGCTCCGTATTTCTCGAAATGAAGAAATTCGAGAAAAAGAATTTCTCGCAAATCAATTATTTCCAAGACGCCATCGCGAACGGAAAACCAAGCGATTGGCGCTGCCGGGCCGGCGCGCGCTACATCTATATCTGCGAGGAGGGCTTGGTTCATTATTGCTCGCAGCAGCGCGGGTATCCGGGCAAGCCGCTCGACGAATATACAGTGGAAGATATCCGCCGCGAGTATTTGACGGCCAAGGGCTGCGCTCCGTACTGCACCGTATCCTGCGTACACCAAGTCTCGTACATGGATTTCTGGCGCGATCCGCAGACGATTACGGCGGACGATCGGGCACGGGAAACGGCGACTGGTTTAGTACAAATCGAACAGTAAGCGGGCGGTGGCCGTCACGGCGACCGATATTCTGGGCTGCTCCATGCCTGCCCCTTTGTTTTTCTTCGTATTTCCGGGTTCGTTTTGTGTTTTATTTTCAGCCGCGACATGGTTTCTGGGATCTCAATTTCTTTTAATTTCGGTCTGCGGGTCTGGCGGCTTCGACCGAGTTAGACCGTCGATTGCTGGCATAATGGTATTCGTTCATAGGCATCCACAATATGCTCGTTCAGTCCGATCGAGTTGTCGTCGGTTACCACGGAACCTCCGCCAGGTACGCTCGGGACATCCTGAACCGAGGAGAATACCGAGTTAGTCAAAACGATTACGACTGGCTCGGGCGCGGTGTGTACTTTTGGGAACACGCGCCATACCGCGCGTGGGACTGGGCGCGCTACAAATATGGATCGGACGCCGCAGTTCTTGAATCTTTAATCAGATTGGGTCGTTGTCTCGATCTGACAGATATTCGCTACACTGATGCTATCAAGCAAGCGTTTGACGGCTTGCGGGAGGCTTACGCGTTCAAGAACATTGATCTTCCCCAGAATCGGGGCAAAGCCCGCCGCCTTGATTGCTTGGTCATCAATTACGTTGCCGAATTCGTCTTTCCGGAATGCGAAACCGTGCGAGCACCGTTCTTGGAGGGACCTCCCATCTTTGAAGGTTCGGCCATCCTCTCAGAAAGCCACATTCAGGTTGTGGTCCGGAAAACGCAAGAGATTATCCTAAGTATCAAGGATGCCCATCCATTGGATGGTGATCCAAGTGGAGGGAAACGGTCATGAGGACGGGACAAGAACCAAAAGACCTCGTAAGAGGGCACTTTCAAGGACAGACACCCGATGACGTCCTTGCTCGGGTCAAGCAGATTGCACCCACGAGTCACGTCTCCCGAGTATGTGATGATGAGCAAGTTGCCGAGGGCCCTGCGCTCGCGCACCCTCGCACCAAGGCACTCCCTCTGCGTGCGTACCTCGCGTCGGCGCTGACGGGACTGGCTGAACATCAGCGCCAGGAGATTTTTGAAATTTCCGATCGTGTGAACAGCATCTGTTTGGAAGCAAATATCGATCTATACGAACCGCGTAAACAATCTGATCCAGTACACAATCCGGAGGTGCCGGATGACGAAGTGTTCAAGATGGACCACGACCGTGTGGTTACGTCGGATCTGCTCATTCACCTTTGTCACTATCCGAGTACTGGTTCTGGGGAGGAACTCGGGTTTGCATACTCATCACTTGTCCCAATAATCCTGCTCTTCCCAGGGCATCAACGTGTTAGTAGGATGATCACGGGTATCCCGTCGTTAAAAATCGAAATCTCCTATGAAGAACCTACAGACTTGGACGTTCTCTTGTCCAAGCGACTTTTTGAGATAAGGCCGTATTTAGAAGAGCGACACGTTCGTCGAGAGCAAGGGCAGATAAACATCGTTGGTGAACGTGTTCAGGATCTGCGCCTCGCAGCAGGGTTGACGCGAGAAGAACTCGCAGAAACGGTTGGGCTGACCACCGAGAGCATACGGCATTTGGAGGAGAGTGTCGATTCAGTCTCGAACCCTTCATTAGTACATTTGCGGGCTCTCGCTTCAGCCTTAAAGACCACCGTCGCAGAACTTATCGTGCCCAACCTCAACGAGTACATCCTCTCACAGATCCAATCGAGTTTGTATCAGCGCGTGCCCGCTAGGTTTTACAGCAGCATGACACCAAAGGATCGGAGCAAATTAATGCGACGTTATCTTTACCGGGTATTAGATTGGCTCGACAAAGAATAGAAAAACGGATCTGGCCGTCACTGCCCGACCCCGAGAACACGTCGGAGAGGCTCCTTGACCGAGTAGGGGAATTAGGTGTACCAGTAGACGTGAATTGCATCACGAAATTGTGGAGCAATCTTTCAATCGTCGAAGAGGACATCGACGGACCTGGATACCTCCTCCCTCTTGGTCGTATTGGGGGCGAGATCATCGTAAAAGCATCAGATCCTATCGAGCGGAAACGGTTCACGGTCGCTCACGAAATAGGACACTGGGTCCTAGGAATAACCTTGGAACACAAGACCGGCGAATTTACTCAACCTCCAGGTGTGGGGAGGGCTATTGTCGAGCAGTGGTGCGATTCATTTGCGGCGAGTTTCCTGATCCCCCGACAAAGGTTGATAGAACATTTTCGAGATGTCCACGATACTGTTTTGGTTAGGCATCTCATGAATGCTCCAAAGAGGTTTCGCGTATCAGACGAGGCTCTGTTTATACGCACGTTCGAAACACTCGGCATGAGAATTGCTTTCGTTGGTCCAGATAAGACCTGCAACAGAATTCTGAAAGCTTTCTTCCCGGAAAACCTCTCGGCAGAATTCATGGAGGCTCTAGATTCCGACTCGATTCGTAATCTCCTCGATACGGTTGAAACTTATACGAGAACAATCGAATTGAGTGAAAGAACATATCGATGTGGCTGGAACAGAATTGGGCATGGTAGCAACATTTTCTTTATACAACCATTGGACGAAGATTCGTAGATCTGCGAACCCTGGATCTACGCCACCATTCCAGTTTCGGTGGAACATCCTCCGCTTCGTGTGGGGCCAACTTTCTGGAGGCCGCATCATCGAGGATGTAGTACGTAGGCACGGCAAGGCGTGCTCTTCGAATAATAATCCCTAAACATATCCGAGTTCATCAGGTCCAGCGACTCGTCGAGGACCTCAGTGACGGCCGGAATTGAGGGTTCGATGAATCCACACCGGCATGGCCTCCTCAGCCGGATAAGCGCTCAAAACTTCCGCGGGTCCGAATCGCCCTTTGTAACTCATTGAAGCGCACTCTTCGATCCAATATCCAAGATAGGCGTGTGCCAAATTCAATTCCTTGGCGTAGAGCAACTGATTGAGAATGGAAAACGTGCCCGGCGATTTCGCCCGCCACTCCGGTTCATAGAAACAATAGACCAATGAAATGGCATTCGGAACCTGGTCCATGAAGGCGACTCCAACCAAGCGGCCCTCGTCAAAGTAGAGCCATTGACGTCCCGAGCGGGAAGCGCCCGACAGAAACTCCATGCGGAAAGACTCGGCGGTAGTTTGATTCGGCGGCCAACCGCGATGCTCGCTCATGAACGCGTGATAGCGGTTATATAAAGCGATGTGTTCCTGCGTCACGAAAAGCGGATGCAGTTCCGCGCGGATATGCTGGTTCTTACGCAGAATGCGCCGTTCAGAGGCGTTGGGCTCGAACTGCTGAACAAGGACGCGCACGCTGCGGCACTTCGTACAGGCGGGACACGCGGGCCGGAAAACCTGCCAGCCGAATCGCCGGTACCCCCTGGCGAGCAAGTCCTCGTATTCGGCGGGACTCATGCCGGCGACGCCACGGCATTCGAGCGAGGCTAGCTCAGCGGGCAAGTAGGAGCACCGCCGGGGGTTCTCGATGAATCGGACAATCTCCCGCACCGTTTAATCTATTGTCGCCTCTCCGGGAAGCCGATTCATTGGATGTAGATGGCGAAGAAGAAACGTGCGGTTCCGGCCGTCAGCCATACTCCACGGTCCGCACGCAAGTGGCTCGATTACAGTGACATCGGGATGGCCGCGCTGCTGGTTTGCGCGGTCCTGCTGGCGTACGCCCCGGCGTTCAACGGCGCGTTGCTGTGGGACGACGACGGCCATGTCACCAAGCCGGAATTGCAGTCGTTTCACGGTTTGTGGCGAATCTGGTTCGACCTTGGCGCGACGCAACAATATTATCCGCTGCTGCACAGCGCGTTCTGGCTCGAACACCGGCTGTGGGGCGACGCGGTGTTCGGTTACCACTTGACCAACGTCCTGCTGCACGCCCTGGCCGCACTACTTGTTGTCGCTGTCGTGCGGCGTCTGGGTCTGCGCGGCGCGTGGCTGGCGGCTTTCATTTTCGCGCTGCATCCGGTCTGCGTGGAAGCCGTGGCGTGGATCTCGGAACAGAAAAGCACGCTGTCGACGGTCTTTTATCTGAGCGCGGCACTCGTTTATCTGAATTTCGACCGCACGCGAAGGCGGTCTCTCTATTTCCTGGCCTTTGGATTATTCGTCTGCGCTTTGCTGAGCAAGACAGTTACGGCCACCTTGCCGGCGGCGCTGCTGGTGGTTTTCTGGTGGGAGCGCAAACGCCTCGGCTTCCGGCGCGACGTACTCCCGCTGACGCCGTGGTTTGTGTCCGGCATCGCGGCGGGTCTGTTCACGGCGTGGGTGGAACGGAGATTCATCGGCGCGGACGGATCGGATTTTGCCCTCACCATCGCACAACGCCTTCTGCTGCCGGGCCGCGTCATCTGGTTCTATTTGTGGAAGCTGATCTGGCCGGTGGGTCTGACCTTTATCTATCCGCGTTGGACGGTGGACGCCTCAACGTGGTGGCAGTACCTTTTCCCGATTGGCGTGCTGGGGATGGCGGCTGGTCTGATTGTATTTTCGCGCCGCCATCGCGGGCCGCTCGCTGGATTTCTATTCTTCGCGGGAACGCTGTTTCCCGCTTTGGGATTTTTCAACGTCTACCCCTTCATTTATTCTTTCGTGGCGGACCATTTTCAATATTTGGCGAGCCTGGGAGTTATCGTTCCGGCGGCTTACGGTCTGACGCTGGTTGCGGAACGCTGGTCCAACAGAGCATCGGTGGCGGTGGTGTTGGTGCTCGCCGCATTGACCTGGCGACACACCGGCATTTACAAAGACGCCCCGGCTCTCTATCAGGCGACGTTGGAGCGCAACCCAGATTGCTGGATGGCGCACAACAATCTCGGCAGCATACTCTCGAAAATCCCTGGCCGTCTGCCGGACGCGATCGCCGAATATGAGGCCGCGTTGCGGCTGCGGCCCAATTATCCCGAGGCGCATAACAATCTTGGCAATGCGCTGATCGATATGCCGGGCCGCTTGCCCGATGCGATCAAGCATTTCACCGCCGCCCTCCCCATCAAAGGAAATCAGGCGGTTGTGCACAACAATCTGGGGCTCGCACTTTCGAGAACACCGGGACGATTGAAGGACGCGATCGCCGAGTACGAAATGGCAGTTCGCATGAAACCCGATCTGGTTGAGGCTCGCTATAATCTTGCGAACGCGCTGTTGGAGGCCGGGGAGCCGGTTGACGCGATCGAGCAGCTTGAAGCGGCGGCGCAACTCAGTCCGAATTCGGCCGCGATACACAACAATTTGGGAATCGCGCTATCGAGGGTTCCGGCCCGCGCGCCGGAGGCGGTTTCGGAATATGAGGCGGCACTGCGTCTCCAGCCGGATTATGTGGAAGCGCAGTATAACCTCGGTGTCGTGCTGATCCAGATTCCAGACCGCGTGCAGGACGGAATCGGCCACTTGGAAGAAGCGCTGCGCATCAAACCCGATTACCTGGAGGCGCACTATAGCCTCGGCATCGCTCTGTTGAAGGTTCCTGGCCGGACGCCCGATGCGATAGCTCAGCTCGAAGCGGTTTTGCGGCTGCGGCCGGATCTGGAGCCGGTTCGCCAGATGCTATCGCGGTTGAAGGCGACGTAGGCAGGTCGAGGTTTGTGGGGGGGCCGCTTCCTGCCGGGCGCGGCTCGGTTACGGGCGTTCGTGGTTGTTGGTTCGTAGTTCGTCGCTTGGGGACCGCTTCCTGCCGGGCGCGGTCTAAAGTTAGCCGCCGATCGAATACATGGGCCGAGGCGGGGGCACGAAACGTTGCGTATTGATTTCGTGGCCCATCCACTTCTGTAGAACATTGCCGCGAATGGCGGCCGCGATCGCCTGGTCGGGAGCGCCGCTCCGCAATAGCCCTTTCACATCGGTCTCCTCGACCGCGAATAGGCAATAACGGATTTTGCCGTCGCTGGTCAGCCGGATGCGATTGCAATTCAGACAAAAAGGCCGACTCACCGACGCTACAATTCCAATCCGCCCGATGCCATCGGCGAACTGATACTCCGTCGCAGGCGCACGCCGATCGCGATCGGGGATCTCCATCAAAGGAGAAATCTCGCGCGAAAGCGTAGCGATGATATCGTCCGCAAGCAACACGCGTCCGCGATCCCACAGGCCTTGGGCGTCCAGCGGCATAAACTCGATGAACCGAATTTCTATATCCCGTTCGCGGCCGAACTCTGCGAGTGGAACCAAATCGGGTTCGACCAAATTCTTAACGGCGACAGCATTGATCTTGATGGGGCCAAATCCGATCCGGCGCGCCGTCTCGATGCCTTCCAAAACGCGATCCAGATCGTCGCGGCGAGTGATCCTCTTGAACCGCTCCCGATCCAGAGTGTCCAAATGCACGTTGAGCCGCCGTAAACCCGCATCGTAGAGCGCCTCGGCGTGGCGTGCGAGAAGAACGGCATTCGTCGTTAGAGCGATATCGCGAAGGCCCGGAATCGCAAACAGCTTCCGAACCAGAACAGGCAGATCCTTGCGCACTAGCGGCTCGCCACCGGTTATGCGCAGCTTCGTCACGCCGAGCGAAACGGCAACGCGCACGAACCGCTCGATCTCCTCGAAGCTGAGGATTTCTTCGCGCGCCATGTACTCGACACCCTCTTCGGGCATGCAGTAAAAGCACCGTATGTTGCAACGGTCCGTGACGCTGATCCGTAGATTGTCGTGGATGCGGCCGAACGTATCTGTGAGCGGCGGGGTCACTGGGGTTAGTGTAACAGGCGAAAGAGGAGTAGACTGTAAGTTAGTTTACTAATGAGGAGTTCCATGAAGTCCTGCCTCCTAACACTTCTGATGATTGCGCTCTGCTCACAGGTGCGCGTCTTTGCTCAATCTCCCAGCGTTACGTGTTCCACAACGGCCGTGCCACCTTTGGTGCGTTCCGAAGGACTGACCGAACGTATCGGCGACATCGTTTACACCTGCACCGGCCAAGCGGGCACGCAGATTACTACCAATCTAACCATCGCGCTCAACGTGAATATCACGAACCGTCTGTCGAGTGGAAGCTCGCTTACGGGCGTTATCCTGACCGTCGACAGCGGCTCCGGGCCGCAAGCTGTCCCGCTCCAGCCGCAACTGCTGGGTCCTGGACTGCTGGTTTATAACGGCGTGACGTTCACCCTGTCGCCGGCGGGGACGGCAACGCTGACCTTCTCCGACATCCGCGCGAATGCCACGCAAGCGGGAACGGGCGTGTCTATTATCGCGTCGCTGGGCGTGAATGGTTCTTTGCTTCTGAACAACGCCAGCGTGAACGCCGGAATGCCGAAGCTGAGCCTCTACGCGGGGCAATCCTCGCTCATCGTTTGCGCGCAAAACGGGTCAAAGGTGCCGACGACGATTAGCGTGTCGAGCCTTCTCGGCGCGGGGACCGTATTCACGTCGACGCGCGTTACCGAGGGTTTTGCCGACGCCTTCCAACCCAAAAGCGGTTACGCGAATCTGAACGCCGATTCCGGAATGCGCTTCATAGTTATTTACTCCGGATTCCCGCAAAGCGCCAGCCTCTATGTACCGGACGTGATCGCCGGTTCGGATGCGACGCAGCCGACAGCGGGCGGCGATTTTGGTTTTCCAGCCAGCGGCGGTTCGTACACGCCAGGAAGCAACACGCTGTTGCTCGCGCGAGTCCAGGGAGCGGATTCGAATGGCGCCGGCGGGGCGCCGGTCTACGTGCCGCCCTCCAGCGGACCAGCCGTTCAATTCGATAGCGCATCGCAATTGCAGATGGTCAACGGCACGGCCTACGTAGTTTACGAAGTGGTCGATTCCGACCTGAGCCGAATTGAGAGTGCCCAGTTCCCAACGTTTCTCGGACTGCCGGCCGGCAGCGTGACGAATCCGGTCGAGACCAGCGAGACGGTAACTCTCGCCCCCGTGTCGGCCGTTTCCATCGCGACCACCACCGATCCTATCCCGCGCTTCATCGCGCAGACTCCGCCGCCGGATTGTACGATTGTGGGCGATTGCAGCGCGTCGTACCAGCCGAAGCTCAGCGTGCAGCCTTACGATGCGTATCCTGCGACCGGCCCCGATCCCAATACCGTTTTCATTCGCAATGTTGGTTCGGGCGTGATGCAGTGGACGGTTACCGCTACGTATCCAACCGGCACTCCTACGGGATGGCTGACCGTGACGCCCGCGAGTGGATCGAACAGTCTGGGTGTGCGGGTTGACGGCGCGACGAATCTGACGCCGGGAACGTATCATGCCACGCTGGTGATCGATGCGGGTCCGATCGCCGGCAGCCAGACCGTTCCTGTGACTTACACGGTTGCGGCATCGACACCACAAGTGACGGTGAACAGCATCCTGAATGCCGCGAGCTTTGCAGCGGCGCCCGTGGTTCCGGGATCGCTGGTGTCCATCATGGGCGCGGCGTTTACGGGCAAGTCTATTGCGGTGACTTTTGGCGGCGAGCCGGGGACCATTCTCTTTTCAAACAATAATCAGATCAATGTTCTGGTACCGGCCGATCTCGCTTCGAGCACGACGAACGTAATTGTGACCGTGGACGGCAACGCCAGCGCGCCGCAAAATGTCGCTGTCGCGCAATTCGCCCCTGCGATTTTCAAGGGCGCGGTCTTGAATCAGGATTGGACCGTAAATGGCGCGAGCAATCCCGCCGCGGCTGGCAGCGTTATCCAAATCTATGCGACGGGTTTATCCGGGAAGGGGACCATCACGGCTCAGATCGGCAATCGCGTGATAGCGGTTCCCTATTATGCGGGGCCGGCTCCAGGTTTCGCCGGCGTCCAGCAAATCGACCTGTTGGTTCCATCCGACTTTGCGGCATCCACTACCGATGTGTTCGTATGCGGGGCGGCTGCGGGCACTCCGAATACGCCAGTTTGCAGCGTCGCGCAGCCGTTGACCGTGAAATAGATACCGAGTCCAGCGGCTAATTTTCTTGTAATTGTCAATGAGCAAAGGACCTTAGCGTTGGCCCCCGGATTGCAAAACCTTAATCCGGGGAGTCAACGGTATGGATGAAGCAACCGCGGCAAACTGGGATCGACGAACTCTGGCCTTTTACGCGACGCTCTTGGGCCTTGTGATCTTGGACCTGATGCTCATGATATGGATCTTGAGTCCCGCCGCTCAATCCGTGCCGCTTCCTTCTCTCAAACATTTTGCCGGACCAGTGGTTAACGATTCCGCGAAGCCGTCGCCGTTTGAAGTGGACCTGAAGGCATCCGCGCCGAAGCAGGCTTCAAGAGTGCGGGTCGCGCAGGCAAGCTTGGCCGTACCCGCGATCGTCAAGACGCCCGACTGATTACTTCGTATAGGTCTTCTCGTTCTTGTTCCGCGTGTTGTAGACCGTGAACGTGCCATTGGGCTCGGCCGTCAGTTTGATGTAATGGCCGTCATCCACGGAATCGATGTTCGCGATGAAGGCGTCGGGAACGTTGTGTTCCTTGCCTCCTGCGAGCGCGTAGTGAAGCTGCCACATACCTTCGAGACCGGGAGAATCGTGGACGATTTGCCAGGCGGACGGGCTACCGCCCTTCTTATCGCCGTTGTTCATGATTGCGACACGCGGATGCAGGGCGTCCACAATCGTTTTTCCATTCGACTGGTCCAGACCGTGGTGTGTCGTGAGATAAACATCGACGGCGCCAATCAGGTTGTTAGGGCAAACCAGACCGAGTTCTTTTTTCTTGGTCAGATCGCCAAGATCGAGAAAGCGAAAATTATCGTACGTCACCAGAATGCCGGCGGAAGCGGCGTTTTCGGTGGGATCGTCCGGAGGCGCCGGTTCCGACCCGCAGAATTGATTCGGCTGCCCAGCGCCCGCCAGCGGCGCTTCGATATGCTGGCCCGCCGCTGCCACCACCTGAACTTTGATTCCCTTGATCGGGATCTCATCGCCCGGCTTCACCACCAAGTGCTGCGTCCGTGCGAGCACGGCCTGATAGTCCTTGAAGTCCTCGCGTACCACCTTGGTGTCCTCCGTGTTGGGACCATGATCGACGAAGGTGCCGATCTTCATGCGGTCTGCAATTTGCATCGCTCCGCCCACGTGGTCGGTATGGTAGTGGGTGATCAGAACGTAGTTTAGCTCTTTGACATGGCTGTTCTTGGCCGCCTTGACGATGCGCTCGGCGTCGCGGCCGTTGAACCCGCGCCAGCCTGTATCGACCAATAGCGATTGGCCGGACGGACTGACAATCAGGGTCGCCTGGCCGCCCTCAACGTCGATAAAATAGATCTCCATGGGCTTGGCGGCGTAAGCTCGAGGAAGGCCGGCGAGACTCGCCAGCAGAACACAGAACATGGTGAATCGCATTTGCCCGCATCCTATCACAACGGAACTCTTGTGTTCTTCCTGACGTAAGTAACAATAGAGAGTAAGTCGAAAATGCCCTACTGTTGCCGCTGCGGATCGAACGTGAAAGAACAGGACGTGTACTGCGCCTCCTGCGGCATGCGGCAGCCGATTCCGACGGTCGACGCCAGAGATTACATCAACGGCATCTCTCCCCGGACCGCGGCTCTGCTCTGCTACATCCCATTCGTGGGTTGGATCGCGGCAGTGGTGGTACTAGCGTCCACGCGGTTCCGGCACGACTTCACGGTCCGCTTTCACGCTTTCCAGGGACTCTATCTTTTCGTCGCGTGGCTGATTGTGGACCTGGTGCTGTCGCCGTTCTTCGCCATGAACTTTTTCGCGGGCGGCGGGCATTTTTCGAACTTCGCGCTTTCGGGTTTGTTGAAGCTCCTCATTTTTGGCACCTGGATTTTCATGATGGTGAAGGTGAGCCACGATGAGAATTTCAAGCTTCCGATTGTGGGAGAGTTGGCGGAGAAGTCGGTTTCCGAGCAGCGCTGATCACGAGCTATTTCCGCTCCCTGCCGGTCACGGCTCGGTTACGGCGTTCGTGGTTGTTGGTTCGAAGTTCGTCGTTGGGAAATGGGGGGACGCGGTTACGGAATGTTGGTAAGATAATCGCGGACCTTCTCGCGATTCGGACCGGCTTTCTGCACGGCATCCACGAAAACATCCACCGCATCGCGGACTGGCGTCGATGGCGCAAGACGCTTGATCCACGGGATGTTTGTCGAGGTCAGCGTGTGGTCCGACGACAATGCGATGAGTGGGAAAAAGGCTTTGACGGCGATCTGCTCGGCCAGGTGCGCTGAATTGCGATCTGTCGCGATTAAACCGATCAGGCTGTCGTCGTAGGCGAGGTTGACAAGCTGCGTCGAAGCCTTGCCCCACGCCGCCTCCGACGCGACGCCGACAAAACGGTATCCCGGTTGCTGTAATCCCTCCGCGATTTTGTCCGCGCCGGGACCGAAAATACCCATCGTTAGCAACGGCCCAGTCGCATTTGCGATCGGAGGCCCGGCATATGTGGCCCCTTCCACTTTCGCGTAGGGCTTGTCCATGGTGTACCGGCGATAGCTCACCTTGCCGTCTTTCACTTTGCCCAGAAACACCGGCGCAATATTTTTCGCGTTGGGGTCGAAGATCATCTCTCCCGTGACGCCTTTGTAGCTTTCGACCGAATAGAGGGCGTCGCGGATGAGCCCGCGATTCAAACCCGCCTCGCAGATCGCGCCAAGCAGGATGTTCATGGTGTCGAAGCCAAGAGAAGAGAACGCGTCGACTTTCGCGCTATATTTCGAGCCGAATCGTTTCTGGAAGTCGACCCACACGGGATCGTCGCGATTGGGATCGTAAGGATAAACCAGTTCCAAGCCTTCGGCGGCCGGACCAGCGATGCGAAACAGGTCGTCGCCCATGACCCGAAAACTGCCGAAAACGGGCTGTTTCATCCCCATCTCACGCATCCGCTTCAGGATCATTCCGGCAGGCGCGGCGTCTGCCCACACCACGATTCCGTCCACGCGCGAATCTTGAATCACGTTGAGCTGCCGCGTGAAGTCCATATCGCCCGGCATGAATTTTTGCTCGATGATTACCGGGTGCCCGAGACGGCGCGATGCGTCTTTGAACTTGACGATTCCGAATCGACCGTAGCGTTCATTGACGCGCAGGAGCGCGATGCGCTTCAGTCCCAGATCGCTGTAAATACGGCGAGCCAGCGTGTAGCCTTGCACGCGGTCGTCTTGAATGCCGGTTAGAATCCACGGTACAAGGGTTTCCGGAATCGTGGGATCGGTCGCCGCGCTGTTGACGATGGGCAGTTCGGCACGCAGCGACACGCGTAGCGCGATGTGCGTCGAATCGCCGCCGATCGAGCCCAACATGCCCCAAGCTTTATCGTCGTAAACCATTTTGACGATCTCGTTGCTCGACGAGCCCCACAATGCGCCGTCGTTATGGACGATCAATCGAAACGGCTTGCCCCCATAGCCGCCACGACTGTTCGCTTCATCGATTGCCATCTGCGCACCGTGCAGCATGGAAAGCCCCAGCGCCCGATCCTTATGATTCTCGATGGGACCGAGGAAGGAAATGGCGACGTCCGAAACCTCCGACGCCTTCACCGTCGCAATGTCGCGCGCCGCGCCGTTATACTCGGGCGACTTGGTGTAGTGCTCGTAATACGGTTTCGTGAACTTCGAGTACGGACGCAGGTCTTCCGGCTCGTTCGCATAAGGCACGAGCGTTCGATTCGGTGGCGCGGCAGGCGGGTCGATGCCACAGGAGCACTGGCACACGGCCGCCTTGCCCGCCAACATCGCCAACAGCGCGAGTTGCAGACGCATGAGCTAATCCTCTTTCGGCGGAATGAACATCGCGATGGCTTCCATCTCCACCAACAATTCAGGACGGCACAGAATCGCCTGAATTCCGGTGGACGCCGGAAGCGGGTCGAGTTCCTGCTCCGCGAAAAACGCGGTGCGCTCTTCGTTGAAGGCCGCGTAGTCGCGTTCGATATCGCGCAGGTAGCAGGAGGTGCGCACGATGTTCTTCCACGTGGCGCCTTCCGCACGAAGAAGCTCGGTAATGTTGTAGTAGGTGCGGCGGCACTGTGCGCGAAAATCGCCGTTATGCACCGACACGCCGTTTTCGTCGATGCTCGCGGTGCCGGAGATGAGCAGGATTACAAGACCATTCAGGTCGATGCGCAGCCCGCGCGAGAACGAGCTCGGGCGCGCGTACTCGAACGCTTCATTCAGTACGTTCGGGGCGCTGATTGCCCGGCGTTGCACCTGCGTTGCGCCGGAGGCTTTGTCGAGTGCTTCTGTTAACGTCATTTTTTAGAAATCTCCTGCCGGTTTGCGATTCGGATTCCGTGGCTCAGCCCTTTGGCCGTAGCCACCCACACGTCGTCGCCCTGAAAATCGACGCCGAATGTATAGTTATGCGCGGGCGCGGTATCCACAGCCACGCGCGATGTCTTTCCTTGCGCATCGCGGACCAGCATCTCCGGAGCGTGCGTATCGAGCGCGGGCCGGTACACTGCCCAGTTCTCACCGTCGAAGTACGCGAGTCCTTTGTCGCTGGAGAACCACGCGCGCGTCCCGTCGATGGACTTCACCTGGTTCAGAAAATTGCCCGGCAGGCCGCTGTCTTTGTCGAGAAAGTTGCGCCAGTTGCGCCCGTCGTAACGGCTCGCGCCGAAGTAGGTCGCGACCCACAGGATTTTGTTCACGTAGCTCACTGAGGTGGTAATTTCGTGAATTAATCCCTGGTCCTTGTAGAGCACGATTTCGGTTTCGCCATCGGGATCGTTATAATCTTTCCAGCGTTCCGTCTTGACGTCGTATTCGAGCACTCCGCCGCCCCACACCGCGTAGTAAACTTTGTCCTCGGCCGCGCTCACCGCATACGTCCAGATCTCGTACATGGGCGTATTGCGCTCGTTGAAGAGGCTCCATTGACCTGTGCGCGTATTGAGGCGGCTCGCGCCAGCTGCGGTGGCGACCCAAACATAATCGCCCTGTACTGTGACGCCGTAAACGACGTCGTTCGCGAGGCCGCTTGTGAGCTGCGTGAATGCATCGATGCGGCCCGCGGAGTAGCGGCTCAATCCGCCCATGGTCGCGATCCACAAATCGTGCGTCTTCTTGTCGAGGCCCAGAGAGAGCACGGCGCGATGCGTGAGGCCGTCCGTTGTGGTTAAGACTTTCCACTTACCCTTCTCGTAGAGCGCGAGTCCGTTGTCGGTTCCAGCCCAAATGCGATCGCCATCCACAGCGACCGAATAAACGCGATTGCTCGGGAGGCCATCGGCCGTGGTGAAGTTCTCCCAGCGATACATCGGCATCGTTTGCGAAAACGCCGGGGTTAGAATCAGAACCGCTAGAATCGCGTATCTCATAATGTTTTCAAATACTCGATGAGATCGTTCAGCTCATCTTTGGCCAGATCGTTGGTGACGCCGTGGGTGTCCTTGGGATTAAAGACAGTCCAGATTTCTTCGAGCGTGCGCGCGGAGCCATCATGCAGATAGGGCGCCGTCAGCGCGACGTTGGTCAATTGGGGAGTATCGACGAGCGGCTCGCGGTCGGTCGGCTTGCCGCTGCCGACGTCGAACACTTGCTTGTTGGTGTAGTACTTGCCCGAGTGGCAGAACGAGCAGCGCAATTCTTCGGGAATCAAAGAACCGTTAGCGCGACGGGTGCGTTCGAAAATGGATTTGCCGTGCTCCTCGGCCGCCGTCAACTCGCCGTTCGCCGGACGATAACGATTCGGACGCAGCGGAATGGACTTAACGTAGCGCACCAGATCTTCAAGGTCGTTACCCGTGAATCCCGCCGAGCGAAAGAAGAAGCGCTCGGTGCGCGGGCCGCATTCCGTTTGCAGATCGGGATTCGATCCGTTCCATTTGTATGGCGCGGTCTCACTGATGTCTTCAAGAGAGCGATTATCCACAATGTCCTTGCCGAATCCGTCGGGCTCGAGGTCCCACTGCAGACCATCGATGGTCGAATCCAGGTGGCAGTTGGCGCACCCGAACTGACCTTGGAACGAGGGCTTCGACGAATAGAACAGCCGTTCGCCGTGGCGCTCCGGCGTGATCGTCTCGGGTCCCCCAAGCGGAATCAACCCCGTCACTTTACGATGCGTGGCGTCGATAATCGAGACGCTATCGTCTAAACGATTGCAGACGTATAAAGTCGCGCCATCGGGTGAGAGAGCGATTCCACGCGGGTTGCGCCCTACTCGGATGTGCGCTTCCAAGTAACGGGCGGAGACTGAGAGATTGTTTGCAAAACTGGCGGCGTTCGGATCGCGCGCTGCCTCAATCAGGCGCTTCGCGTCGAGAATGGCAACTTCATCGGAGCTGCTCGCCGATAAATATATTTTCGATTTGTCGGGCGCGATAGCAATGCCGAATGGCAGAGAGAAGTAGCGCTCCAGTTCGTCCAACGGCAGTTGGACGACGCGCCCACCGACGTCTTCGCCGAAGACCGCGAGAGAATCGCCGAAGGCCCAACCATGTTCGACATGTGCGAGCGGGATCAGATTTTTCGGACGCATCTGCGTAGCAATTCCCAAACGTCCGTCCAGCGAGATCGCGACCTGAAACACGCCGGCGACGTTGTGAAGGCGCGCGCGCGACGCGACAATCTGGTGCGCGGCGTCGATCTCCGTAATCTCGGACTCCGGCTCGGATCGGAACTTCCCGATGTTCGGGTAAATGTGAGCTGCGTAGATGCGAGCGCCGTCGGGCGACGCAGCCATGTAACTCGCACCGCGTCCGCCCACCAGCCTCCGAGTCTCTTTTCCGCTTTCGAGATCGACGACGGAAATATCGTTGCCGATTCGATTCGCCACGAAGAGCGATGTCCCACTTGCGTCGAGCGCCGCGCCCGAAGGTTCGAAGCCGGCCGGGAGAGTGCGGATGGCGCGCTGTGCCACAGTGTCGATTTCAGTGACCGTGTCGGACCAGGAGTTCGTGACGTACGCGCGCTTTCCGTCTTTCGTGAGCGCGATTGCGCGGGGGACGCTGCCCACGGGAATTCGTCCGATAACAGCCTTCGCGGCCGCGTCGACGACGACAAGCTCATCGCTGCCTTGGCACACAATGTACAACAACCGGCCATCGGGAGAGATGCGCAGGTCGACGGGATTGGCGTAGCGGGCCGTGTTCGCGAACACGAGAACCGCTGTGGCAAGCCCGAGAATGATCGTCGCGAGCCGCATCGTTTATTGCTCCCGAATCGTCACGATCCGATCGGCGGCGACGTTTTCCAGCACCTGACGTTTGCCCGTCGGCCACGTCACCGTGATCTTGTCCGCCTTGGTATTCGCGCCCAGTCCGAAATGGAGACGCCAGTCGTCCTGGCTCAAATAGCCCGATCCGGCGACGCGTTGCGATTGCTGCGTCAATTCCTTCGCACGAACTTCGACTAGAGCGCCGATTCCATCGCGATTGCTCTTGGTCCCGGCCAAACGAATCGTCAGCCAGTGTCCCGCGGATGCCGTGACGTTGTGAAGCAACTGCCCTTGACCGCCTAGGTTCACCACGAACGCGTCTACTTTGCCGTCATTGTCGTAATCGGCGAAGCATGCGCCGCGGCCTACGGTTTTCAAGTCGAAAAATGGCCCGGCGTCCGTCGAAACGTCTTCAAACTTGCCACCACCCACGTTTTTGAAAATCGAATGCTCTTGCGGGATCAGGTGGATCAGGCCGCCGTGGAAAATAAGAATGTCCTGGAGCCCGTCGTTGTCAAAATCGTAAACGCCGCTGCCCCAACTCGTGTATTGCGCGTTGTACTGCGAGATCCCCGCTTGCTGCGTGATATCGGTGAAGGGCAGCGTGCCCGTATTCTTCAGCAGGCGATTGTATTTCGAGTCCGTCACCCATAGATCGAAGCGACCGCTGTTTTCGAGATCGGCAAAGACCGGTCCCATGGCCGACGTCGATTCGCCATTTTGCCCGAACGCCGCGCCCGCCTCTGTTGCCATCTCCTCAAACGTGCCGTCGCGTTTGTTGTGGAACAGAAAGTTCTCGGTCTTGTCGTTGGCGACATAGATGTCGGGGTAACCGTCGCCGTCGAAATCGGCCGCCGTGACGCCCATGGTGCGGCCTTTGTACGCCGCAATTCCGGACTTCTCGCTGACATCGACAAACGTGCCCTTGCAGGTGTTGTGGAACAGCAGATTCGAATTACCCTGGTAATCGAGCGGGCCCGGATAATTGTCGGCGGCGTAGTAAGCGCGATAAGTTGGGTCGAATTTTACGTAGCGGCCAACGAACAGATCGATGCAACCGTCGCGATCGTAATCGAGCCACGCAGCACCGATCGCCCACCCATCGATTTTCAGACCCGCCTTCACAGTGACGTCTTCAAACGTGCCGTCGCCCTTGTTCCGATACAGCGTGATGTGACCGTAGCTGGTGACCAGCAGGTCGGTATAGCCGTCGTTGTCGAAGTCGGCTGCGATCGCGGCAAACGAAAATCCGTCGCCCGCGACCCCGGCCTGTTCGGTAACATCGGTGAACTTGCCGTTGCCATCGTTGCGATAGAGATGATTGTGCGGCGGCGGATCGGGCGTCTTGCGGAGCGGATAGGGATGCATCCCTTTTTCTAACGGCCGTCCGCTAGCGACAAAAAGATCAGGCTTGCCGTCGTTGTTGTAGTCGAACCAGACACAACCCGCGCCGGTCGATTCCAGTAGCGATCCCAATTTTTCCGCGCCGAAGGAATGCGTGAACTGGATGCCCGATTGTGCCGTGGCGTCTTCAAAGCGGATCGGCGCAGGCGCGCGGTCGGCCGCAAACGCAGTCGCCGTAGCAAGGAATAAGATAAACTTCATCGTTTCGCCTCCAGCATTTTCACTGGAGTTGTGGTTTTCAAAAGAATCTCCGGAACTTTGTTTTCAGGCGAGCGTTCCGGACCGGCATGGCATCCGACGCAGACGCGCTGCTCGCTCGGCCGCATCCAGAACCAGTTGTGTTCGGCGCGCAATACATGGCCTGCGGCGTCCAGCAATTCCATGCGGATCGCTCTATCGGCGGGTACCTGGACGTAAAAAGATCCGTCGCGCTCGACTTCGGTCTCGCCGAGCATGCCTTCTTGCGAATACAGGCGGACCTTGTGGATTTCGCCGGCTGGCATCGGCTCTCTCGACACGCGCGCATTCAAGCACAGCAGATTACCCGCAGTCCGCGTGGTGACCAATCCCGATGGGAACCGCGTCGGCGCGATTCGAGGCGCGACAATCACAGGCTCGACCGCGTTTAACGAAGCAACTTCCAAAGCCGCGAATTGTTTCGACCCAAGGTCCCAGCGATACAATCCCACGCCGCCAGACTTGGCACGCCTTCCTACGATCCACTGTTCGTCCGAGATTTCCGCGATGGGGCCTGAAGCATTTCGTAGATCGTCGAACTGGACCGCTTTCGAGGAAGTGAACCGCGCCAGACCGTCGATCGTCTCAAAGATGATGTCATGCGAAGCAAGCTGCCGGCCAGAGCCGCGATCCGGCCCGTGATCGCACCGCACCGCTTCGACGCCGGTTCCGTCGGGATAAACGGTGTACAACTCCCGCGCGTTCGTGCCAGCCTCGAAGAGAATGCGGCCGTCGCGCAGGACGTCATCAGTGAGATAACGCATGGGCACGAACGACAATCGCGACGGCTTGCCGCCCACCAGCGGCGTGCTCTCAATCCATGATTCGGCGCGCCCAACCCGCGTATAAACGATGCGATCTTCGGGAAGATAAAAGGGCCGGACGCAATCGGTGTCGCCGGACGTGATCTGTCGCGGCGATCCATTCGTCAGCGCCGTTTCCCAAATCTGCCAGCGAGCCGTCAAGTTTTTTTTGCCGGAGAAAAGGATGTGGGTCGCGTCGAACAAGACCGAGGCGTCGGCGGATGCATAGAAATTCGGCACAACAGCGCGCCCGCCCGCGAGCTTGAGCGCGGCTCCGGCGGGAAACCGGTCCCGGCCCCCCATCCACGCCTTGGCGTCGTAGCGCGGGGCCTCGGTAAAGATATAGGCGACGGCGTCGGCCTTGTTGACCACGGCGGCGCTGAGCGCGATCGCGGCCCCGGCTATCGCAATTAGCTTAAGCACCGGCGTACACCTCGAAGCGGCGTCCAGCGCGGATCTTCACGAAGGGCTCGATGTCGTCCACCAGATCCCGAAACTGGTCGAATGTGAGTGACTGATCGCCATCGCTCAAGGCGCGTTCGGGGTTTGGATGCACTTCGATAATCAGGCCGTCCGCGCCAATCGCCACGCCTGCGCGAGACACCGGGGAGATCAGGTCCCGCCTGCCGGTGGCGTGAGACGGGTCGAGGATCACGGGCAGTCCGGTCAAATTCTGGAGAAGTGGAACCGCAGCGATGTCGCAGGTGTTGCGCGTTGCTGTCCCGAAGGTCCGGATGCCGCGCTCGCAAAGGACGACCTGCGCATTGCCGCCCGACCGCAGCGCATCGGCGACTTCGGCCAGTTCCTCAACCGTGGCGGACATGCCGCGCTTCAACAGAACCGGGCGTCCGGATAACGCTACCGCTTCGAGCAGCGCCCAATTCCCCATGCTGCGCGAACCCACCTGGAGCATATCTGCGTACTCGGCAATGATGTGTACCTGGGTGTCGGTCATGACCTCGGTGACGAAGGGCAGGCCGGTGGCGCGTCGCGCCTTTGCGAGTAGTCTCAAGCCTTCGAGGCCGAGTCCCTGGAAAGCGTAAGGGGATGTTCTTGGTTTAAATGCCCCACCCCTGAGGATTCTCGCGCCAGCCAGCGCCACCGCTTCCGCCGTTTCCAGGAGCTGCCGTTCCGACTCAACCGCGCAAGGCCCTGCAATAACAATGAATTCTGGCCCGCCAATCTCTACTTTGCCGATGCGCACACCCATCCCTGGCTCGCCTCGTAAGAAACCCTCTGTTGTGCTTTGTCGATTACCCTGCAATTTGGGGGCAACGATCAAAGCCCGATCGCTGCGTAACGGTAGCGGGACACTCAGAAGGACCTAGACGGTCCGCAGGTGTTGTTTTAGTTGTGACCCAATGGTACGAGGAGATGGCAGGCGATGCCAATAATGGAATTGCACTAGTGGGCCCGTGCTGCCGCGCACTCGCCCATCGTGTCGGCGAAGTGCCTCACGATACGGACCATTTCTTCCAGCGCCTGGCGGCTATACCGCGACGACGTGCGGCTGGATACCGCATACCAAGCCCGCATGATCTGAAAATCGAGCACTAGCATACGATGCTCGAGTTTTCTGCCTGCCATGCGGAACTCCGCGCCATGGCGCATCAGACAGGTGAGAAGCCGGTAATCCCGGTCCAAGGCGGATTGTATTGCGTCGAGGTGCGCCCCTTCGGGAATCTCGCCGGCCAGTTCCTGCTGGATTTCGGGAAAGCGGAGCGCGTTGGCTTCGGCGACCGCGGCGGCGTAATCCCGGATCGCTCGCGTACTCAAGATCAAGAGGCAGGTATAGCGAAACCAGTAGACCAACAACACACTGGACATTGCGACAAACATCACATTAGCCCACATCGAAGGGTCTCCGCATCTGTTGTTTTCAGGATGAGAATATCACCCTCATTTAGGGGCTACAAGCTTTATGGCAGTACTTAGGGTGATTTAGTCTTTTGCGCCTCGGGTGTTTGTCTGTGACGCTTCGGAAAGATCATATTTGTGGGCGTGATTCCGTGCTCGCGGCAGTACTCCAGGTACAGGACGCCGTAACTCTTCGTTATGTAGTCCGCCGTCGAGTAACCCAATTCCCGCGCCGTCCTGTCGATCCACGTACCAGACCCTTCGATCTCCATGATGTCCCCTATTGGAGTGTGGTCGACTGTTACGATTCCGGACTTGCCGGGACGCGCGTACTCCGTCCGGTATTTCTCATAGCGGAAGGCCGGCACAAACCCGAGGCGCGCGATGATATGCTCTATTGCATCGGCGTCGTCAACATTAGTTTCGATTTCTTCGCGGGATTTATAAGTCCCGCTCTTGCCAGGGCCTTTAAATGTCAGCAGCGTTGCGCGGCCAGCGCGGCGGACTCGCAGCAGCTCGCCACGTTGGCGCAAATCCTGAAGGGGCGTATCGAAAAGCGTATTGGCTTCAAATACGCGCGGCGCATGAATTTCGAACCCGAGTTCGCGCAGTTTCTTCCGAACGGCCGCAGGGCGCGAAATTCGAATCTTGACCTCCGTCTCGGTCGCCAATCCACCAGGATAGCCGAATGGTACATGGATTGCCGTTGACACCGCGGATGCGCTCGCTATCGATCTGTATCTTATTGATTACGCTTGGAGTGACCCAGTCTGCGTTTAGCTCGCCTGACAAAGCCTTGTCACCGAAGATGGAAAAATTTGCTCCCGGCGAGAACGTGCTTTGGACCGACCCCGGCGATGTGGCTTCGCTCGACTTTGTTTACGGAGCCGGCGGGAAGGATATGGCTCCGCAGGCGCCGTTCGTTTTCATTCAAGAGGATTTTAGCGGATCGAACCCTAAGGTGTTTGTCAAAGACGCCAACAACCGTAAATGGAGCGTCAAGTGGAGCAAGGAGGCGCATTCCGACGTGTTCAGCTCGCGCATGGCGTGGGCCTGCGGGTTCGTCGCGCAGCCGGAATACTACGTTGCGCAGGGTCAGATTCAAGGAGTTGACAAGCCGCTGAAACGCGCTGCCAGCGAGATTCATCGGGATGGCTACTTCACATCGGCGCGGTTCCAATCCCGCAGCGACGATCCAAAGTTCCTGACCGACGCTGGATGGTCATGGGTGAACAATCCGTTTCGAGGCACGCCGCAGATGCAGGCGCTTAAAGTTCTCATGATGCTGGTCTCCGATTGGGATAACAAAGACGCCCGCGACCGCGATCGGGATTCCAACCTGGCAATCTTCCAAGCACAAGGACAAGGCGGTCCGCGGTATCTTTATTTCGTCGCGGATTGGGGCGGATCTATGGGCAAGTGGGGCGATGTGGCGACTCGAGATAAATGGGACGCCAAAGGCTTCGCGGCGCAGACGCGCGAATTTGTCAAAGGCGTTCACAAGGGAAACGTCGAATGGGGCTTCCAGGGCCAGCGTACCGAGGACCAGGTGCGCAACATTCGCGTCAGCGACGTTCAATGGCTGCTGCAGTATTTAGGCCGAGTCACCGACGATCAACTTCGCAAAGGACTGGAGGCAAGCGGAGCGACGCCGGACGAGGTCGAGACCTTCACGGCATCGCTGCGCGGCCGCATTTCTCAGTTACAGCGACTCGCGCAGTAATATACTCATTTTCACTATGAGAAAACTCGTTCTTGGGATGCTGCTGCTTCCCGCACTCGCCGCGCAATCGAGTGAATCCGAAATTCGAGCCGTTTTGGATCGGCAAGTGGAAGACTGGAACCGTGGCGATGTGCGCGCGTTCATGCAGGGCTACGAGGATTCGCCGGATACTCTGTTCATCGGCTCCAGCATCGTGCGCGGCCACGAACAAGTGCTGGAGCGATACCTTTCACGCTATAGCACGAAAGAACAGATGGGACGTTTAACGTTTACGATCGTGGAGGTTCGCGCGCTCGGGGCGGATTACGCGCTGGTGATCGGGAAGTTTCATCTCGACCGGACTTCCGCTGCCGGCGGCAACAGCGATGGCGTCTTCACGCTCACGTTTCAGAAGAAACAAGGGCGATGGAAGATCCTCGCCGATCACACCAGTTAGTGACTCTTGTCCTTGCTCTGCATGATCGATTGCGCCAGGTAATTGACCACCTTCGCATCGTTGCGCGCAATCTCGTAATAAGCGGCGCGCAGTAACTGGTCTTTGCGGTTTACCAGGATCTCGCGGATATTCTGCTGCACCCGCGGGTCGTTCAACTCGCGCTGTCCCGCGGGCTCCTTTGAAATCACCTTAAGGATGCGATAGCCTTCGGTGGTGTGAATCACCGGCGTGATCTGTCCGGGCGCCATCCCCATCACGGCCTTGCGCAGGTCGCTGTTGGCGCGCTCTAACGTCGATTCGGGTATGAACCCGAGATCGCCGCCATTGGTGGAAGTATTGGGGTCCTCCGAGAAATTCTGCGCGAGCATGGCGAACTCGTCGCCCTGACGGAGGCGGGCCAGAATCATATTGATCTTCTTCTGCGCCTGCTCGTCGTTCTGCGCCTTATCGTTCTTCAGATTGCGTACGTTCGGATCGGGAACCGCCGTGACCAGGATCTGCGCCATGCGGACCTGCGGCTCTGGAAAATTGAAACTCGCCTTGTTCTCCGCATAAAAATCACTGACGTCTTTGTCGCTGATAGAAATGTGGGAAGTGATCTCTTTATTGAAGAGTTTCGTGCGGCTGAGATCGCTCTTGAGCTGTTTCTTCAAATCGTCGAGCGTCATATGCCGGGCAGTAAGCTGCCGCTGAAAATCTTCCTGCGTGTAAGGCGCTTTGAGCTCCGCGATCTTCGCGTCCACGTCGCTGTCGGTGGCCATCAATCCCAGCTTTTCGGAACGCTGCAGCATGATCTCGGCATCGATCAAAGTTCGCAGCAGTTCCACTTTCTGGATCATCGACTGATCCTCGCTGCTGGGCTTTTCGCCAGACGCCATGAACTGGATCTGGTATTGCTTATCGAGATCGGCGTACGTAATCACGCGGCCATCGACGGTAGCGGCGACGTTGTCGGGAACGGCATGGTTGCAGCCCGAAAAAACGAGGGTGGCAGTTACGGCGGCGTAAAGAACAGGGGTTCTGTACATCGGGAAACTCAATTATCGCAGACGTCGCGAAAGCGTACAGCGTGCCGCGTGCAGCGTACAGCGTACAGCGTACAGCGTACAGCGTGCCGCGTACAGCGTGCCGCGTACAGCGTGCCGCGTACAGCGTACAGCGTGCCGCGTACAGCGTACAGCGTGCCGCGTACAGCGTCTCTATGATCCCCGCAAATGTCGAATCAATCCGCCGATCAGGTTTTCGCAGCGCTCCGCCAACGAAGAGAGATCCTCGAAACATACATCGTCGACGTATCCAAGGTCCAGCGCAACATAGAGGTGACTTCGTAACTCTACTGATGAAGCCTGAGCGATCGTCAAGAACCGAATGAACTCGCACTTGCCTTTCCGGCCGAAACCTTCCGCTATGTTGGCCATTACGGAAATGCTGGCGCGGCGTACCTGATCCGATAGCGCAAAATCGCGCCGGAATGCCGGAGTGCTTGAGGCTCTGTAGATCCCTTTCGTCAGCTCTCGCGCCTGCTGCCAGCCGTTCAAATCCTCGAATCGACGAATCGCCATGCCAG
Source organism: Bryobacteraceae bacterium (assembly GCA_049514735.1). Taxonomy (GTDB): domain Bacteria; phylum Acidobacteriota; class Terriglobia; order Bryobacterales; family Bryobacteraceae; genus JAICMB01. Next base: position 2,936 of record JBEKUT010000021.1, on the reverse strand, counting down.
TCTGTGTCCTGGAGAGCAAGTTAATCTCACTAGAACCTCGGCTCGCCGTACGCCGTACGCGGTACGCCGCACGCCTTCACGCCGATTTAACAAGTTCTAAAAACGCCCTCGCCGCATGACTTAACGCCCTTTTCGCCGGATATACTAACCTTATCTTCCGATCGACATTCATCTCCGTGACTTTCACTTCGCACAGCACTCCCTGCCTCACTTCCTGCTGCACACACAAGCGCGGGAGAAAGGCCACGCCTTCGTTCCGCTGTACGAGTTTGCGGATCGTTTCCACGGTCGGCATCTCGACGTCCATATTGAGATTCACTTTGTAACGCTGAAATTCGCGGAGCACCACCGCGCGATAGGGTGATAAAACATTATGGGCGATGAATGTCTCCATGCCTAATTCGACAATCGAGACCTCATCTCGTGACGCGAAACGATGCTGCGGAGAAACCACGAATGCCAAATGATCGGTGAAGATAATCAGCGCGACTAAGCGATCGTCTTCCGGATCGTAACTGATAATTCCTAACTCCAGATCGCCATCGATCAGTTGCGCTGGAATTTTGCTCGACAGGGAACGCCGCACCTGCACCTTCACTTTCGGGTAGAGCCGCCGGTATTGTTCGATGTGCTCCAGCAGATAAAGTGTGGTCGATTCGTTCGCGCCCACAATCAGTCGCCCGGCCGAATTGTCGCGGAGTTCGGCAAGAGCGTTCTCCAGGTCACTCTCCAGATTCTCAAACCGTCGGGCATATTCCAGTACTATCCGGCCGGCGTCGGTCAGGATCAGGTCCTTACCCGAGCGGTCCATTAGTTTTTCCTGAAGATCGGACTCCAGTTTTTGGATGGCCAGCGACACTGCGGGCTGCGTTCTCAACAACTTCTCCGCCGCCCGGGAGAAACTTTTCTCGTTTGCGACCGTTAGGAAGACCTTGAGGGGGTACAGTTCCATAAAACTCGCTTATGGCATGATTATAACTTATTCCGACGCCCGCAATTATAAATTTGCCAAATCATGAAGCGGGCCGGATAATGAACATAGCCAAAGGAGAACGCATGACGGAACGCGTCTACATCTTCGACACCACGCTACGCGATGGTGAGCAATCGCCTGGCTGCAGCATGACCGTACCCGAGAAGCTGCAGATGGCGCGCAAGTTAGTTGAGCTCGGCGTCGATATCCTCGAAGCCGGTTTCCCGATCGCTTCCGAAGGCGACTTCGAAGCGGTAGACGCGATCAGCCGTGAGTATCCTTGGGTTCAAGTGGCCGCGCTCGCGCGCGCCGCGACTGGGGACATTCAACGCGCGGCTAAATCACTCGAAAAGGCCAAGCGTCCGCGCATTCATACCTTCATCGCCACCAGCGACATTCATCTGAAATTCAAGTTGAAAAAATCGCAGCAGCAGGTCCTGGATGAAGCGGTCGCGGCTGTCGAACTGGCGCGCAGCTATACCGATGACGTCGAGTTCTCCGCTGAGGATGCCACTCGCACAGATCCCGACTACCTGGAAAAAGTCTCCAGAGCCGTGGTCGCGGCCGGCGCTCGAACTGTGAACCTGCCCGACACGGTCGGATATTCAATTCCTGAAGAATATGCCGCGCTGATCGGACGAATTTCTCGCGCGCTTGGCGACAGCGCGATTGTGAGCGTTCACTGTCACGACGACCTGGGACTTGCGGTCGCGAACTCCATTGCAGCAGTTCAGGCCGGCGCGCGGCAGATTGAGTGCACCATCAACGGGATCGGCGAGCGTGCAGGGAACGCGGCGCTCGAAGAGATCGTGATGACGTTTATCACGCGCCACGACAAGCTCCCGTACGAAACGAAGATCGTGACGGAACAGCTCTATTCCGCGAGCCAGATGCTTTCGCAGACCATCACGTTCGGGCCGCAACCGAACAAAGCTATCGTCGGCGAGAACGCGTTCGCGCACGAAGCCGGTATCCACCAGGACGGCTATCTGAAAGACAAGTCCACGTACGAGATCATGGATCCGCAATCCGTGGGCGTTCCGGAAGCTCGGCTCGTATTGGGCAAGCACAGCGGCAGGCATGCGCTCATCGATCGCTGCCGGCATCTTGGATTCAGTCGAAGTGTATGATCGCTTCACGGCCATGGCGGATCGCAAAAAGGGCGTGCGCAACGAAGAGATTGTCGCGCTCGTGCACCAGGTACTCGAAGAGAAGTCCGTCGCGGCGGGCAACGACTAGGGCGTTGTTAGTTGTTAGTTCGTGGTTGTTCGTTCGGTGTCCTCGAAACTAAGCGTTTGAAAAGGATAAATGCGTTTAAACGTTCTCATTTTGCCGGGCGATGGCATCGGCGAAGAGGTAACTCGCGAAGCCGTCAAGGTACTCGAAGCAGTCGGCACGAAATTTGGCCATCAGCTCAATTTGACTGAAGGCTTGCTCGGCGGGGTTGCGATTCATAAGACCGGGACCCCGCTGCCGCAGGAAACCATCGATCTCGCCGTGAATGCCGACGCGACCCTGATGGGGGCCGTTGGACTTCCCGAGTTCGATCAAGCGCCTCCCGATAAGCGCCCGGAAAAAGGACTGTTGGGAATTCGGAAAATCCTAGGCGTCTATGCCAACCTGCGCCCTGTGCGATCATATCGTTCCCTGCTCGATTCTTCGCCCCTGAAGAACGACCGTATCGATGGCACGGACATGATAATCGTTCGCGAGTTGACCGGCGGTCTTTACTACGGGACGCCCCGAGGCATTCACGAAGACGGCGTCAACACTAGCGCCGTAAACACGATGTCCTACACGCGCGCGGAGATTGAGCGCGTGACTCGGATGGCGTTTCACCTGGCCCGCAATCGCCGCAAGAAAGTCACCAGCGTCGATAAATCGAACGTGCTGGAAGTATCGCAGCTCTGGCGTCGCGTGGTGATCGAAGTGGCCCGCGATTTTCCGGACGTCGAACTGGATC
>JBEKUT010000020.1:0-30445 GCA_049514735.1 Bryobacteraceae bacterium | reverse complement strand
GAAACCACCTTCGACAAGGTGCGCCAAGGCAAGCTGCCGGTCAGTTCCAGTCTGATCAATCTCACGCTTGCAGCCCGCGACCACATCCAGCGGCTGCTCGAACCGGACGGCGAAGTAGATGCGGAAGCGGAGGCGAAGATCCTCGCGGGGTTTAACCTGCTCGGAGGAGTGGCTTCGGAGCAGCCGGCCGAGGAGGCACATAAGCCGGCTCCCGATTCCGGCGATGAAGTTACGTTCCGCATCCGATTCCGGCCGCCTTCAAACCTCTTCCTCACGGGCACCAACCCGGTGCTGCTACTTCGAGAGTTGCGGGAGTTGGGAAATTGCACGGTGTTCGCCCACGGCGAGGGCATTCCAGCTTTGGAGTTTGTGGAGGCCGATTCCGAGCTGCTTATCGAGAGAACCGCCCCGGACGCGCATTCCGATGCGAACCTCGAAGCCATTGAACCTGTCGTGCAGCCGCGGCGCAGCCCAAGCGGAGAAGCGAGTCCGAGTTCCAGCATTCGGGTACCCGCGGAGCGGCTCGATAATCTCGTGAATGTCGTAGGTGAACTGGTCACGGTGCAGGCCCGCTTGACGCAGTTGGCCGTTTCCCGCGGCGACCCGGAGGTGGCGTTCGTCGCCGAGGAACTGGAACGGCTCACGTTCCGGCTGCGCGACAACACCATGAGCATCCGAATGCTGCCGATCGGGGCTACTTTCGGACGCTTTCGGCGGGTTGTCCGGGATCTGGCGCGGGAGCTGCATAAAGAAATCGAGTTTGTGACGGAAGGCGGAGAGACGGAAATCGATAAAACCGTAATCGAGCAGCTCAACGATCCGCTGGTTCACATGATTCGCAATTCGGCCGGCCACGGGATAGAAAGCACGGAAGAGCGCCTTGCCGCGGGCAAACCCGGCAAGGGTACCATCCGCCTTGCGGCAGTCCATTCCGGCGCGCACGTGTTGATACGAATCGAAGACGATGGCGCGGGACTCGATGCGGAGAGGATTCGGGCCAAGGCGATTGAACGGGGGATCGTCGCCGCCAACGCGGAACTCACGGAAAGTGAAACATTCGCGCTGATTATGAAACCCGGCTTTTCGACCGCGAACGAGGTTACTTCCGTATCTGGGCGAGGCGTTGGCATGGACGTGGTCCAACGCTCACTCGAAGGTTTGCGAGGCTCGCTCGAGATCGCCAGCGTCAAGGGACGTGGAACTACCATCACGTTGAAATTACCCCTCACGCTTGCCATCATCGATGGCTTGCTGGTGACCATCGGGCCGAGCTATTTCGTGCTGCCGGTGGCGAGCGTTCTCGAATGCTTCGAGCTGCCTCGCAAACAGATGCGCACCGCCAATGGCGGCCGCTTCGCCGCGGTTCGGGGGGAGATGGTTCCATATATCGATCTGCGCGAGTACATGAGCATTCTCGAAGGCGAGCCCGAACAATCCCAAGTGATGGTGGCTGAGACGCAGTGCGGGAAGTTCGGCTTCGTCGTCGATAAGGTGATCGGAGATCACCAGACGGTCATCAAACCGATGGGAGGCCTCTACAAGAATATCGACACGTTCTCCGGCGCCACCATTTTAGGCGATGGCACGGTGGCGCTCATTCTCGATCTCGAAAGGCTGGCCCGGAGTTGTGTGGATCGCGAGCGCAGCCGGGCGGCTTAATCAGGCGGCTAAAAGGCTTACACCTGCGCACTGACCAGACGGGCCAAACCGCCTCGCAAGCGCAGACCGTCCGCGCGATCCGCGAAATAGCGCGCATTTATTTCCGGAGAGCCCAAGTCTTCAACATGACGGAATCCCACTTCGCGCAACCGTATTGCGAGATCATGGGGTTCAAAGAAAAGCCGGAAGGGCTCGCCCGCCGCTGCGACCCGCCGCGCCAAAGAATCCAATGCGATTTGTTCCGAAGGGGTGAGCGCGGACCTCGCTACGCCATAGTCGAACACCACGCCGCTCGCGGGCGGTCTCGCAGCAATGAATTCCAATGTCGCCATGAAAGCCTGGTCCGTCAGGTAAGGGACCACGCCCAACCAGGAGAAAAAGACAGGCTCCTGGCTGCTAAGACCGGCTGCTTCCAGCACCTCCGTGAGGGGCTCCTTTTCAAAATCGAGGGGGACGAAAGTAGCCTCAGGCGGAATGTGTATTCCGGCCGCTTTCACTTGCTCGAGTTTCCAATTTTGCGTCGACGGATGATCCACTTCGAAGACGCGCAGCCCGCGTCCCGCATGGGGATTTCTAAAAACGAACGTGTCGAGACCCGCGCCCAACACGACGTATTGGCGTACGCCCGATCCGACGGCTTTGGCCAGTTCATCTTCCGCATAGCGGCTACGCACGGCTACAAAAGCACGCAGGGTGTCCGAAGAACCGCTCGCGTCCGCTAGGATTTCAGACGCGGCTCCGGCGATCGCGACCGCCAGAGGGTCGTCGAAAACACTGGGACGATCCAGCAATTGGTGCGCGGCGCGCCGCATGCCAACGCGTAACGCAGTGCGGCTGGGTTTATGGTCGTGCACGTTATGAAATTAGCGCACCCCATCGGGCTCAGGAGCCGATCGCTGAAAGCGCGTAGCTCATCGCGGGTACTGCGCCAAAGCGCCGTTCGCGGGAGTGAAATTCCGATACCGCCGCTTTCAGATCGGCCGCGTCGAAATCCGGCCACATGCGCGCCGTGAAAACGAGTTCGGCGTAGGCGCATTCCCATAGCAGAAAATCGCTAAGGCGCTGCTCGCCACCGGTGCGAATGAGCAGATCGACATCCGGCCCTCCGAGTAGCTTCGATAAAGCTTCCCTAGTTCCACTCTTGCGCAGCCGCTTGGCCGCTTCCACAATGGCGTCGCGCGAAGAATAATCGACGGCGATCCGCAGATGCAGCGTCGAGCAATGCGCGGTCTCGCGTTCGGTGGATTCGATGGCCGGCAGCAGCATGCGCGGCAAGCGGTCCCGGCGTCCGATCACGGAAACGCGCATATCCTTCTCGATGCAACGTTCGCGCTCCTTCCGCAGATAGTTGTAGAACAGCCGCATCAATGCCGTCACTTCCGCGGGCGGGCGCTTCCAGTTATCCGACGAGAAGGCGTAAACGGTCACGGTGCCCACGCCGAGCTCCGGCGCCGCTTCCACGGTGCGCCGCAGGGCTTCCGCGCCGGCGCGATGACCGGCTATGCGCGGCAAACCGCGTGCCGTCGCCCAGCGCCCATTGCCGTCCATAATGATCGCGGCATGCAGCTTGTTTCGCTGTTCCAGAATACTCTTTCGCATAAAAGTCACAGGACTCAGCGTTCCCGCATCGCCCCAATTAAAGCCTCCATGTGGTTGAGATATTTTTCCAGCGCGCGACGGCCGGCGTCGGTCAGACGATACTCGGTTTTCGGCATGCGGCCTTCGAAGGTCTTGGTGCATGCAATATAATTGGCCTCTTCGAGTTTGCGGGCGTGCACGCTGAGGTTGCCGTCGGTGGTGTTGAGCAGCTTCTTGAGCTCGTTGAATGTCACCGCGTCGTTGACCGCGAGCGCGCTGATAATGCCCAGCCGGATGCGCTCATGAATCAACCGGTCGAGATCGGGCAGCGTTTCGCCACCGGGCTGTACGACGGCGCGCGGAGCGTTCGGAGGCGCTTCCGGCGTGGGTTTACGGGCAGTATTGTTCTTAGCCACCGTACCTCCTCGCAATAATGAATCCGAAAATAATGTGCAGCCCGCCGAATCCTCCGGCAAGAAAAAAGCTGCTCCAGGAGAAAGGACAAAACATGGCGAGCGCACCGAGCGCCATAAAACAGGTGCCCATTACCGGAACAATCTGCACCGAGAACGCTCCACCAGTTACGATCCCAGTTCCATACAGCAGCAGCCACATTCCTGGGATGGCGCCCGTCAGGCCGGCGCGGTAGAGCACCAGCGTGAGGATCGCCCCGACAATCAACGGCGGCGCGAAACTGAGAGCAAACTTGCGCGCAGGAGCGGAGAGCACCGATTCTCCCGCTTTATCGGCTTTATGTTTTACCGCCAGCGCGCCCACCCCCATCGCCACCATGCCCTCCGCAAACCAGATAGCGAGCCACCTATCGGGGCTGGATTGGCCGGCTGCTAAGATGGCCGCAACGAGCGCCGTGATTCCCATCGCCACGCCGCCCCATCCCGGGACGGCCGTAAACTCCGACGCTTTGGCCATGGTCTCGCGGATGTATTGCAGATGATCCATGGCGCGGGCGTGCATGTCGATCGGTTGAACGGAAGCCATAGGTAGAGTATACGGGAACTACTTTGCGATGTAAAGTACATTTTCATAGACTCTTCGGCCCGTGTTGAATGCACGCGGCTTTCTTCCGACACTGGTAAAGTGCATAGCGACGCGTTAACTATCCCGCTGGCGATGCTCATTGTGTTCGGCTCCGCCAAGGTGTTCGCCGAACTGTTTGAGCGCTTGGGGCAGCCTGCCATCGTCGGCGAGATCGTCGCGGGCGTGATTGTCGGACCGGGAGCGCTGGCGTGGATCGCGCCGAACGACGTTTTATCCGCACTGGCGGAACTGGGCGTCATGTTCTTGCTCTTCCGCGTGGGATTGGAGGTCAAACCGGCCGACCTGTTCCGCGTCGGTCCCGTCGCTTCGCTCGCCGCTATTCTCGGTGTGGTGCTCCCGTTTTTCGCGGGATGGGGAATCATGGCGCTGTGGGGAGCGAGCCATCTTGAGGCGATTTTCGTGGGCGCGGCGATGGTGGCTACTTCGGTTGGAATCACCGCTCAGGTGCTCCGTTCCAAAGGCCTTCTCAACGAGCAAGCGAGCCAGATTATTTTGGCCGCGGCCGTCATTGACGACGTACTCGGGCTGACCGTGCTGGCGGTAGTGAGCGGGCTGGGCCGCGACAAACTGAACGTGCTCGAGATCGTTCTGACGGCGGCCATGGCCATGGGCTTTACGCTGGCGATCGCAACTTTGGGAAGCAAGACCGTCTCGCGATTTGTGCCGCGTTTGCGGCGAACTCTCGCGGTCGGCGAGGTGGAGTTTAACCTCGCATTGATCCTGTTGTTCAGCCTTTCGGTGCTCGCCGTTTACGCAGGAGTCGCGGCCATTATCGGAGCATTCCTGGCGGGCATGGCTCTGTCGGACACCGTCGACGAGCGCGTGCACGCGCTGACGCACGGAGTGACGGAACTACTCGTTCCCTTTTTCCTGGTGGGTATCGGCATGCATCTCGACCTGCATGTTTTCGCGCAGCATTCGATCCTGATTCTTTGCGTGATCATATTTGTCGCGGCGGTTGTCTCGAAATTAGTGGGATGCGGACTGGCTGTGGCGAGGCTCGGGTGGACTTCGATGCTGCGCGTAGGCTCCGGTATGGTGCCGCGCGGCGAGGTTGGCATGGTGGAGCGCAGATAGGACTCAGTTTGGGCATTGTTCCGAAGCCGGTCTACGCTGTGGTGGTGTTTATGGCGATCGCGACCACGCCTGGTTGCGCCGCCTATGATCAACCTGGCATTTCGAGGTAGCGCGGACGAATAGCAGGCCACAAGAAGCGATGGCCTGTCGCAGGCAAAATAGCAGGCCACAAAAACCGATGGCCTGCTCTACTTCAACCCGCGCAGGCGGTCGAGCTTACGCCGGTCGCGTTTCGAGGGTTTCGTTTCATACGGCATCGATTTGCGCTCCTCCGCCAACTTGAGCCGCGACAACCGGCTGGCCTCCGTCTCACGGTAGAGCGTCTGGGCAATCGCGGCCGGACCCCGCATCTCACTCAGGCCTATCACCTCCACCTGAAACTCGCCGCTCTCGTTTTTCACCTTCAACATCTCGCCGGCCCGGACCTCGCGCGAAGGCTTGACTTGTTGTCCGTTGGATTCAATCCTGCCGAGTTCGCACGCATGTGATGCGAGCGAGCGGGTCTTGAAAAATCGAGCCACCCACAGCCACTTGTCGATTCTCATCGCTTCTGCAATAATTCGTCGACTTTATTTACGAGAGCTTCCGGCAGGAACGGCTTCTTTAACAGAATGAAATCGTCCGGGACAAGCCCGCGATCCAGTAACGCCGAGCCGGTATAGCCGGAGACGTAGAGTACGTTGAGGCCGGGATGAGCGCTCGTCAGGCGGGCCGCCAGTTCGGGGCCATTCATCTGCGGCATGACAACGTCGGTGATCAGAAGATCGATATCGCTATTATGCGTGGCGGCGACTTCGAGCGCGGCCAAGCCGTTCCCGGCGCTCAGGACCTTGTGGCCGGCTTCCGCCAGCACTTCTTCGGCGAACAATCGGACGGCAGCTTGATCTTCGACCAACAGAATTGTGGCTTTCCGTTCGTTCCGTCTGGTCTGAACACTTGCAACTTCCCGCACCGGAACCGCACCGGCCGCGGGAAGATAGATCCGGAACGTAGTGCCCCGGCCGGGCTCGCTTTCGACCTCGATCCAGCCGCCGTGTTGCACCACGATCCCGTAGACGGTGGAGAGTCCAAGACCGGTGCCCTTACCGACACCTTTTGTGGAGAAAAACGGCTCGAAAATACGGCTACGCGTTTCGCTGTCCATGCCTAGGCCGGTGTCGGCAACCGACAACACGGCGTAACGCCCCGCTGGACGGACACCGTCGCCATCGGAATATTCGAACTCGCGCCACGCCATGCGCGTCGCAACAATCAGCTTGCCGCCAATGGGCATGGCGTCCCGTGCGTTCACCACCAGATTCATCAAGACCTGCGAGAGATGATTGGCGTCGGCGCTGATGGGACAACCCGCGGGATCCAATCTGAACTTCAAGTCGATATCTTCGGCGATCAGACGCCGCAGAATATCTTGCATGTCGTCCACGACGCGGTTGAGATCGAGGAGGCGCTGCTGGCGAGGTTGTTTTCTGCTGAAAGCGAGGAGTTGTCCAGTGAGAACCGCCGCTTGTTCGGCGGCCCGCTGGATCTCCGCCACCTTGCCGCGCAGTTCGTTTTCAGGACCCAGACTGGCTTGAATTAGGTTCGCGTAACCGACGATCACGGTGAGCAGATTATTGAAATCGTGCGCTACGCCTCCCGCCAATTGGCCAACAGCCTCCATCTTTTGCGCTTGCCGGAACTGTTCGTCGAGCCGCCGGTGGTCCGCGATCATCCGCCCTACTCGCGCCAGCATGTCCTCAGGCGTGATGGGACTCGACGGAATGTTGGCACGTCCAAACTCCGCGTCGGCCTGCGTCATTAATTGAACGATTTGATCGTAAAGACGCGCCAAGTCTTCGTTGGCCGCTCGAAGTTGGCGATTGGCCCCGGCCACTTCCCGCGCGCGTAGATATACTTCGGACTCCATCTGCTCAGACCGCTCGCGGAGCGCCTCGTTCATCTTCTCCCGTTCGCTGCCGGCGCGCTTGAGGCGCACAAATTCCGTGACGTCTTCAACACGGTGAATAATGTACTCGACTCTCCCATCCGGACCGATGACGGGCGAATTCAGTGGACTCCAATATCTTTCTTCGAACCCTCCGCCTTCGGATTCGGGACGCCGAATATCGTACTTTTGGACCGGCATTGTATCGGCGCGCGCAAACTGCTTGACTCGCTCCAGAGAGGCTCGCAAATTGCGGACACCTGTTGCATCAGGCTCGCCAGGATTATCGGGGAAAACCTCGAAGATTCCGCGGCCCAGGATGTCTTGCCGTTTGATCATGGTGGCTTCGAGATACGCGTTGCTCACCGCGACGATGCTAAAATCCGGCGTCAGAACGAGATACAGACCGGGCGCGGACTCAAAAAGAGCACGGAAGTCGAGGGAAGCTGGCTCGGAGAACACGGGCAATTTGCACTTCTTGGGTCAGACTGCCGGTAGTTTTTCAATCTTAGCAAATCAGCGGCCGCCGGACTGAAACGTTCCCACTTTTGTTAAACTTGCGCTGTCCGTTCCGAGAAAAACCGGATAATTCCCAGGTGAGATGCGCCATGTGTTTAACGCTGTGTCCCAGTAGCTGAGCGGATGCGATGAGTCGTTCTCATCGACAGTAATGGTCACATGCTGCAGCGCGCCCGGATCGAGCAACACCTTCTGCCAGCCCATCAGCCGATTGGGCGGCTCGCCCCTCGCCGCTGCCATCCCGACGTAAACCTGCGCCACTTCCGCACCGGCCATTGCGCCGGTGTTCTCGATATCGAACGCGACCTGAAACCCGCTGGTCCCCGGTGCGGGATCGACGATCTTCGCATTCGAGAGAGAAAAAGTCGTGTACGATAACCCGAAGCCGAACGGAAAGAGCGGCGTGAAATTCATCGATTCGTACCACTTGTAGCCAACCAGCAGTCCTTCAAAGTAATTCACCGGGAATGGAGCGTTGGAATTGCCCGGCGATGGGATCACTGGGCGCGGCAGATCGTCAACGCTCGCGGGAAATGTCACCGGTAGCTTGCCCGACGGATTCACCGCGCCGAATAGAATATTCGCGATGGCTTGGCCGCCGCGCTGCCCCGGATACCAGCTCTCCAACACCGCGCTGACGTTGTTCAGCCATGGCATCACCTGCGGTCCGCCGTTTTCAAGCACCGCGATGGTGTGCGGATTTGCACCCGCCACCGCGGCCACAAGCGCGTCCTGATCTATTGGCGTCGCGTCGATCAGGTCCGTGAAATTCAAGCTCGGCAGATCCATCCCTTCGCTGGCCCATTGGCTCACGAACACGATCGCGACGTCTGAAGACGCGGCCAGCGATGCTGCGCTTGCACTGCTCGTCCCATCTGCGAAGCGGACGGTCGCTTGGGGCGCCAGCGCTTGAATCGCGAGCAACGGCGAAGAGGGATCCCAGATCACCGGCGCCCAGCACGGCGGACATGGATTGCCTAGAATCAACGCGGGCCCTCCAGTAGGAGTCACCTGCGCCGATCCTCCGCCAGACAGGACCGCGATGTCCGCGTGCGAGCCGATCACTGCAATCGAGTTAATGGCAGACGCATTCAGCGGAAGCTGGCCACCGGCATTCTTCAGCAACACTGCGCCCTGCTCTTCGGCCGATTGCGCCACGGCCTGGTCTGTGGCGCTGTCGATTGGTTGCAACGCTTCCGGATAATCGAACAATCCGGCCTCGAACATGGCGCTCAACACGCGCTGGACCATGTCGTCAAGACGCGCCTGCGGCACTTGCCCGTTCTGTATCGCGGCGCTCAACTCCGTGAAGTAAGTGTCGTTCGGCTGCTCCTGATCGAGCCCGGCCAGCGCCGCGGCAGTCACGCTGTGCGTCGCCCACCAGTCTGACATCACGTACCCTTTGAAACCCCAATCGCCTTTCAGCACCTGGTTCAAGAGATGGGGATTCTCACACGCGTAAGTTCCGTTCAACAAGTTGTAAGAGCACATGACGGACTGCACGTTCGAGTCTTTCACTCCGATCTCAAACGCCAGCAGGTCTGTCTCTCGCGCGGCTCGCTCGTCGATCAGCGCATCGGCCGTGAAACGGGCTGTCTCCTGATCGTTGAGCGCGAAATGCTTGATGCACCCGAGGACATGCCGATCCTGCGTGCCACGAATGTGCGCGGCCGCGATCTTGCCCGCCAGGATGGGATCTTCACCTTTCGTTTCGAACGTCCGGCCATCGCGGGGCTCGCGGCCGATCAGGTTCACGTTGCCCCCGAGATTTACGTTCATGCCGTAGGCTCTCAGTTCCGTGCCGATCACGCTGCCGTATTTGTACGCCTCGTTAACGTCCCATCCCGCGGCGCTCGCTAGAGATGACGGCAACGCCGTGGATTGTCCCACATTATTGCCCACCCCAACGCTGCCATCGGCGAGGTAAAGATCGGGAATGCCGAGACTCGGAATGCCTGGCAGGTAACCGGCTCCTCCCCGCGGAAGCGACTCACTCTGATCGTCCGGCAATAACTCCGCACCGTGCAGGAGCTGAATTTTTTCGTCCTGCGTCATCTGCGCGACAAGCGCCCCCGCGCGCTCATCCGAAGTCATCGTGCCAGCGAGAGGCTGCACCGCGATAGTCGCGACGTTCGACGTGAACCCGCCAATCGAGATAGTCACGGGCACCGCGTTTCCAGTCGCAGAGCCGGCCGCTATGATCGCATTCACCTGGTATTCGCCAATCAAGCCTGGCGCGAGGCCCGAGAAAAATACCTCGGCCGAAGCGCCGCCAATCGTCACCGCGGGCGTGCTCGTAGTCAAAGACGGTGGTGTTGCGGGTGTGCGCGTCCCGGTCGCCGGGCGGTTCGTCACGGCGCCTAAGCCGGTACAATAAATGACAACCACGCTCCCGGGGGCGGCGGGATTCGAAGAATCCAGGAGCTGGTTCGAAGCGTCCACAATGACGCCCTGTCCCGTGCCTCCTACAGTATCCGTGAAGATACCCGGAGCGAATGCGATCAGATCCACGGCTTGTGGCTGGCTGGTCTGGCCGTCCACAGTAACAGTCACGGTGATTTGGGATTTCCCGGACAGCTCCCAAGGAATCTGGATCCCCAACGAACTCCCCGCAACGTAGAAAAGCGGGGCCGGCGGACCGCCGTCGAACTGAACCGAAACGGTCGCCTGCGGGTCGATCGTAAAGAATGGATTTCCGGTTACCTGCGCGATGCTCCCAGGCGCCACGGAGGGACCGTAGCTCGCCGCGTTGACAACTTCACCGATGTTCTGAGCTCGGGCCGTCGCCAGAAGGGCGGCGAACAGAAAGGCCGATCGCATATTGATATATAGGATGCCACCGTTCGCGACAGTCGATTTGTCTATCCTCCCGTGAGCCTGGCGATTATGTATTCATGACTGCGGTAATAGGGTAGAATCCTGTCAGAAGGCGGCTGGCGATTCGCCTGCCCTCTCGAAAGGTCCACGTCGATGGCCAACGACATTCCCATCACAGAGATCGACGTCCTGTGGATCAACGCCGGGCTTAGCTGTGACGGGGACACCATCGCCATGACTGCGGCCACGCAGCCGAGCATCGAGGATATCGTGCGCGGCGGTTTGCCGTGGATTCCCAAAGTCAACTTTCACAATCTATTCCTTGCGTTCGATAATGGCGACGAGTTCATGGACCGCTTTTATCGCGCTGCGAAGGGCATACTCGATCCATTCATTCTCGTGGTGGAAGGATCCATTCCCGACGAAACTAATAAGACCGAGGGTTACTGGGCCTCTTTCGGAACGGATCGTAAAAGCGGTCAGCCGATCACAACCTGCGAATGGATCGACCGGCTAGCACCCAAAGCGTGGGCCATCATGGCGGCCGGTACATGCGCGACTTACGGCGGCATTCACGCCATGGAAGGCAATCCGACCGGCTGCATGGGCCTGGCCGATTACTTGGGATGGACGTGGAAATCGAAAGCCGGCATCCCGATCGTATGCATCCCCGGCTGCCCCGTCCAGCCCGACAACTTCATGGAGACTCTGCTTTACCTGCTCTACATGGCCGCGGGCCGTGCGCCGATGATTCCGCTCGACGACGCGCTACGGCCAACGTGGCTCTTTGGACAGACGGTCCATGAAGGCTGCGACCGCGGCGGGTATTATGAGCAGGCCGAATTCGCCGAGGAATACGGCGCGCGGACGTGCATCGTCAAACTCGGATGTTGGGGTCCCGTCGTGCAATGCAATGTGGGAAAACGCGGCTGGATGGCGGGCATCGGTGGATGTCCGAACGTCGGCGGGATCTGTATCGGATGCACCATGCCGGGCTTCCCGGACAAGTTCATGCCGTTCATGAACCAACCGCCCGGATCGTTATTATCTTCGAAAGCAGTGATGACTTACGGACGCGCGATTCATGCGCTGCGGAGGTTTACGCAGGCGTCTTTGAACAAAGAACCGAACTGGAGAGGACGCCGTGGGTGACCTTTCGGCGTTCGATCTGGCGGGCATCGGCGACGCTGAAACGATTCTGGCGACGCTCGCCGACGTGTTCTTTCAGGCCACGCCGGACGATTCGAACGGCGCGCGGATGCTCGAAGGCGCCGCGCCGACTTTGGAAGCGCGCTACCGTGTGCTGCTCGATCAGATTCCCGCGGTGGTTTTCATGGCGTACCTGGATCAAGGGATCGGCGAAGCGTACGTGAGCCCGCAAATTGAGGCGACGCTCGGGTTTTCGCAGAAGGAGTGGCTGGAAGATCCGGTGCGCTGGTACCAGCAGATCCATCCCGACGACAAGACGCGTTGGAGTAACGAGGCCGCGGACATGTTTCTATCGGGCAAGCCGCTGCGGTCGTCGTATCGTGTGATGGCGCGCGACGGCCACGTCGTCTGGTTTCATTGCGAAGCCCGGCTGGTCCGCCGCGACAATGGCGAGCCCTGGTTCATTCACGGCGTAGGATTCGACATCACGGAGCTGAAACAAGTGCAGGAACAACTGCAGGAAGAGCGCAACGTTGTTTCGGCGATTTTCGATACCGTGGGCGCGCTGGTAATCGTGCTGGACCGCGAAGGGCGCATTGTGCGTTTTAACCGCGCTTGCGAGCAGATGACGGGCTATTCGGTTGAAGAATCCCAAGGCAAATTTATCTGGGAGCAATTCGCCGCGCCTGACGAAGCCGACGATTTCAGGACCTTGTTCACGCTGAGCCGCGATAGCTTGTTGCGCAGCGAACACGAAAGCTCCTGGATCACCCGCGATGGCAAACAACGCTTGATTGCGTGGTCGGCCGCGGTTCTGCCCGGCACCAAACAAACACCCACGTACATTATTGCTTCGGGCATCGATGTCACGGAGCAGCGGCGCGCGCAGGCGAAATTCCGCGGTTTACTTGAAGCCGCGCCCGACGCTGTCGTCGTAGTTAACCAGACGGGAAAGATCGTCCTGGTGAACGCACAGGTGGAGAAACTGTTCGGTTATGGACGGCATGAACTGCTCGGAGAAGAAATCGAGAAATTGGTGCCAGAGCGTTTGCGCGGCAAGCATCCTGGTTACCGCCGCAGCTTCATCGACGAACCGCGCGTGCGTCCCATGGGCGCGGGCGTTGAACTGTACGGCGTTCACAAAGACGGGCGTGAATTTCCCGTGGAGATCAGCCTGAGTCCGCTCGAAACGGAAGAAGGCATGCTGGTCTCGAGCGCGATTCGCGACATTAGCGAGCGCAAGCGGCTGGAGAGAACGATTCTCGAAATCGGCGAAACGGAACGCCGTAGAATCGGTCAGGATTTGCATGACGGACTCGGACAGCATCTGACTGGCGTCGCTTTTATGGGTAAGGTCCTCGCAGACCGCCTGGCTGAATTGTCCTCTCCCGAAGCGGCGGAAGCAGCGAAGATCGTGAAGTTAGTGAACGACTCTATTAAAATGACTCGCGACTTGGCGCGGGGATTGCTGCCAGTGGTTTCCGAATCCCACGGTCTGATGTACGCTCTGCAGCACTGGGCCAGAGAGGTGAGTGAGTTGTTTCACGTCTCCTGCCGCTTCGAATGCCGCGATTCTGTTTTCGTTCACGATGAGGCGCTGGCCGATCATCTTTATCGTCTGACGCAAGAGGCCGTGAACAATGCGATTAAGCACGGGCACGCCAAGAACATTACGATCGGCCTTGCAGTGGTGCAGCGAGGGGGCGTATTAACCATCCGGGACGATGGCTGTGGCTTCGAAGTAAATCGCGCGAGTCAGTCCGGATTAGGGCTGCGTATCATGAATTATCGTTCGAAAATGATAAGTGGATCGTTAAATATTCAGTCTTCGTTAAACAGCGGAAGCGTGGTAAGGTGCTATTTCCCGATTACAGATCGCTCATCCGAGGCACAACATGGCGCATGAAGCGGCAGCAGCTATCAGGAGACGGGTTTTCATCGTGGACGATCATCCGATCGTCCGGCAGGGATTGGCTCTGCTCATTAATAGGGAACCGGATTTATCAGTATGCGGCGACGCCGAGGAGGCCAGTTCGGCATTGCGGCGAATAGAAGACATGAAACCCGACTTAGTCGTGGTGGACATTTCTCTCAACGGTCCCGATGGCCTGGATCTGCTCAAAGATATTCGATCGCACTATCCGAATCTACCGGTCCTGATTCTCTCCATGCTCGATGAGTCGCTTTACGCGGAACGCTCGCTCAGGGCCGGCGCCAGCGGTTACATCATGAAGCAGGAAGCGACTGAGCGCGTGCTAATAGCGATTCGACGCATTCTGGGCGGGGAGATTTACGTTAGCGATCGCATGGCCAATCGAATGCTGCATCGCTTCGTCGGCGGTGCCCAGGTGGAACAGCGGTCGCCCATCGCCGATCTTACGGATCGGGAATTGGAGGTTTTTCGATTGATTGGTGAAGGGCACGGGACGCGTCAGATCGCCGAGGACCTTCACATCAGCGTGAAGACAGTCGAGTCCTATCAAGCACACATTAAAGAAAAATTGTCTTTGAAAAATGCGCGTGAGCTGGTGCAGCGCGCGATTCAGTGGACGGTTGCCGAAAAAGCAAACTGAATTTTTGATAAAGCGCCCGGCACGGTCTGTGGAATAATCGGCACCCGGCGCTCCGTAACCGTCGCGGCTCTCCAACTCTGTCCGAGTGTGACTGAGCCGCGTTGCGTCAGCGAGCGTAACGAATGCCGGATTATTTCACACGCCGGTCAGGGAGCGGTCACCCGCTGTGATAAATCGCGAGTTCCAGGTCGAAGGTCGCATCGGGGAATCCCCTACCCGTCTCTTATCGGTTTCCATGAATCTTAAATCAGGCCCACTCCGCTTGTGAACATTTTCTCCTGGCGCTTCAATAGAGCCGTATTAGTTCCGTACGCGCGGTGATTAGCGCGACGAACCGCGAAGTTCAAAAAGGAGCCAGGTATGCCCACTGAAACTGTGCCTTACGGCCGGAAGACACAAAGGCCGTCTCCCGTTGCCGAGGTCCACATTCTATGGATAACCGCCGGATTAGGGTGTGATGGAGACTCAGTCTCGGTTACAGCGGCGACCCAGCCCAGCATAGAAGACGTAATACTGGGCGCCATCCCGGGCCTTCCCAAGGTCCATCTTCACAATCCCGTTCTCGCCTACGAAAACGGCGACGATTTTCTCAAATATTGGTACATGGCGGAGAAGGGCCAACTGGAACCCTTCGTTCTCGTTGTCGAAGGATCGATACCGAACGAGAAAATCAAGAAAGAAGGCTACTGGGCAGGTCTCGGGACCGATCCGCACACCGGCCAGCCGATCACAACCAATGAGTGGATCGACCGCCTTGCCCCCAAGGCTCTGGCGATCGTCACCGCGGGCACCTGCTCGGCATACGGCGGCATTCATGCGATGCAAGGAAACCCCACCGGCTGCATGGGTCTCGCCGACTATCTGGGTTGGGATTGGCGATCGAAAGCCGGCCTGCCGATCGTCAACGTTCCCGGGTGTCCCGTCCAGCCCGACAATTTCATGGAGACCCTGCTTTACCTGCTCTACCAGGTGGCCGGTCTCGCGCCGATGATTCCGCTCGACGATCAACTGCGGCCGAAATGGCTGTTCGGCAAGACGGTACACGAAGGCTGCGACCGCGCTGGTTACTACGAGCAGGGAGATTTCGCGGAAGACTACAACTCGGCGAAATGCATCGTGAAGCTGGGCTGCTGGGGCCCGGTGGTGAACTGCAACGTCCCCAAGCGTGGATGGATGAACGGCATGGGCGGCTGTCCTAACGTGGGCGGCATCTGCATCGGCTGCACCATGCCGGGTTTCCCCGACAAATTCATGCCGTTCATGGATGAGCCGCCGGGCGCGCGAGTTTCGGCCGGATTGGTTGGCGTCTACGGACGCACGGTCCGTGCCCTGCGTGCCTTCACAAACGAAACCGTCAACAAGGAACCGAAGTGGAGACATCCACGGCCGGAGCTAACTACTGGCTACGGTTCGAGGGCGTATTGAGGATAAGGAGAATTCACCATGAGCACACTTACAGCGCCTGAAGTAAACACTCCCGGCAAAACGGGGAATCTGGTGGAGATGAACTGGGATCCCATTACGCGGATCGTCGGCAGTCTCGGCATCTTCACGAAAATCGATTTCGAGAATCATCGCGTGGCGGAGTGCCACAGCACTTCATCTATTTTTCGCGGCTACAGCATCTTCATGAAGGGCAAGGACCCGCGCGACGCCCACTTCATTACCAGCCGCATCTGCGGGATCTGCGGCGATAATCACGCCACCTGCGCGACGTATGCGCAGAACATGGCCTTCGGCGTCCGCCCGCCCGCTCTGGGCGAATGGATCGTCAATCTCGGCGAGGCCGCCGAATACATGTTCGATCACAACATCTTCCAGGACAACCTGGTCGGCGTCGACTTCTGCGAGCAGATGGTGAAGGAAACCAATCCGAGCGTGTGGGCGAAAGCCGAGAAGACCGCCGCGCCGCAATCCCATCTGCACGGTTACCGGACCATCGCGGATATCATGCGCGCGTTGAATCCCTTCACCGGCGAGTTCTATCTGGAAGCGCTCCAGATGAGCCGCATGACGCGCGAAATGTTTTGTCTGATGGAAGGCCGGCACGTCCATCCTTCCACGCTCTATCCGGGCGGCGTGGGAACCGTGCCCACAGTTCAGCTCTTCACCGATTACATCGTGCGGCTCATGAAATACGTGGAATTCATGAAGAAAGTTGTACCATTCCACGACGACCTGTTCGACTTCTTCTACGACGCTCTTCCTGGATACGAAGAAGTCGGCCGCCGGCGAATTCTACTGGGTTGTTGGGGTTCGTTCAACGACCCCGAGCATTGCGACTACACCTACAAGAACATGACCAACTGGGGCCGCAAGATGTTCGTGACACCCGGCGTAGTTGTGGATGGCGAACTGGTCACCACCGATCTGGTTGACATCAACCTGAACATTCGCATACTGCTCGGCAGTTCCTATTACGACGACTGGCAGGATGCCAAAACCTTCGTCACGCACGATCCGTTAGGCAATCCGGTGGATCAGCGGCACCCCTGGAATCAGACCACGACGCCGCGTCCGCAGAAACGCGATTTCAAGGACAAGTACACCTGGGTGATGTCTCCGCGCTGGTACGACAAACGCACCGGCGATTATCTCGCTCTCGACACTGGCGGCGGACCCATCGCGAGGTTCTGGGCGACCGCGCTCGCGGGCCTGGTTGACATCGGCTACATCAAAGCCACCGGCAAAAGCGTCAAAATCTATCTGCCGAAGACGGCGACGAAGGGCGAAGTTGAGTTCGAATGGAAAATTCCGAAGTGGAGCAACGCGATCGAGCGCGACCGCGCCCGCACCTACTTCCAGGCTTACGCCGCGGCAGCCGCGTTGTATTTTGCCGAGCAGGCGCTCAAAGAACTGCATGGCGGCAGAACGAAAACCTGGTCCGATTTCACGGTGCCCGACGATGCCATCGGCTGCGGGTTCCATGAAGCCGTTCGCGGTGTGTTGTCGCATCACGTAGTGATTCGGAACGGCAAGATCGCAAACTACCATCCTTATCCACCGACGCCTTGGAACGCCAACCCGCGCGATTCTTATGGCACGCCAGGCCCCTATGAAGATGCCGTCCAGAATACTCCGATTTTTGAGGAGAACGGCCGCGAAAAATTCAAAGGCATCGACATCATGCGCGCGGTCCGGAGCTTCGATCCCTGTCTTCCCTGCGGCGTCCACATGTACGATGGCGGCGGCACGGTGCTCGACACTCGCCATTCACCAATGTTCGGACAGCACGGCTAGCGTGGTAGGGCAGGCCATCGCCATGCGTGGCCTGCCGCTTTCGATATAAACGGGGATAAAATTTATGCCAGCACAACTGGAGTTCCAGCAGCGGCTGCAATCGATCGAGCGTCTACTTGGCGAGATCGAATCGGCCGCCAATCCGAGCCTGCGCGCTAACGTGCAAGAGCTGGTGCAGTTGATCATGGACTTGCACGGCGCGGGACTGGAGCGAACGCTGGAACTGATCCACGCCACCGGCGAGGCAGGCGAGAGTATCATCCAAAAGCTGGGACGCGATGAACTCGTGGCGAGTCTGCTGGTCTTATACGGGCTGCACCCCCAAACCCTGGAGGCGCGAGTGACACAAGCGGTAGATAAAGTTCGCTCGCGCCTGCGGGCGCACGACGGCGACGTCGAGCTGCTCAGCATTCAGGAAGGCACGGTCCGGTTGCGCATTCAAGCCCACGGCAGCGGTTGCGGGTCCACAGCGCAGACGCTGAAGCAAGTGGTGGAGGACGCCGTGTATCAAGGCGCTCCGGACATCACGGCTCTTATTATCGAAGGTGCGAGCGAGAAACCTGGGTTCGTGCCTCTCGAAATGTTGCAAGGCGTCGCGCTATGAGCGAAACCTCGCAAACCGAAAACTCTTTCGGCGTGCTGCGCCGTTTTGTGCGGCGTCCCTCGACGGTGGAGTGCTGCGAGATGTGCAGCAAGGAACTGGCGAACGGACACCAGCATCTGCTCGATCCGATTAATCGCAAGCTGATCTGCGCCTGCGACGCCTGCGCCATTCTCTTCGATAGTCAAGGCATCACTAAATACAAACGCGTGCCCAGGCGCATCCGGTATCTGGCGGATTTTAAGATGACGGACAGCCAATGGGATGGGCTGATGATGCCCATCAACATGGCTTTCTTTTTCAAGAGCACGCCGCAGGAACGCGTGATCGCTTTGTATCCCAGTCCTGCCGGCGCGACAGAGTCGTTACTTTCGCTCGACACCTGGGGCGAGATTGAAGCCGATAATCCAGCCCTTCAGGAAATGGAAGCCGATGTAGAGGCCCTCCTGGTGAATCGCATCGGTCACGCCCGCGGATTCACGCATCCCGAATACTACCTCGTGCCCATCGATCACTGCTTCAAACTGGTCGGCCTGATCCGAGCTCATTGGCAAGGCCTTTCCGGCGGCGCCGAGGTCTGGCGTGAGATCGCCGAGTTCTTCGGTGAGCTCAAGGCCAGGTCGCCACGCGTACCTCAGAGGTCCCATGCCTGAACTCGGATTCATGGTCGATAGCGCGAAGGTTGTTCCGTTCGCGGCCGCTCCCACGCTTGCGTTCAAGCTGCGCGTGACGAACGCAGTTCCGGATGAAAAGATTCATACTGTCGTTCTGCGGTGCCAGATCCAGATCGAAGTAACGCGCCGCCGCTACACGGCCTTGGATCAGGAGCGCCTTCGAGATCTTTTCGGTGAGCCGGAGCGGTGGGGTCAAACGCTACGCAATCTGTTGTGGACCAACGCGAGCGTCGTGATTCCACAATTTACCGGCGTCACCAATGTCGATTTGCATGTGCCCTGTAGCTTCGATTTCAGCATCGCGACAACCAAATACTTCACCGGCCTGACTGATGGACACATTCCCGTCTGCCTGATGTTCAGCGGCACCGTTTTCTATGCAGACCCGAACGGAGAGCTGCAAGTGGCGCCCATTTCCTGGGACAAGGAAACAAAATTCCGGCTGCCGTTGAAAGTCTGGAAAGACATGATGGACGCCTACTATCCCAACATCGCATGGCTATGCCTGCGCCGCGATGTCTTTGAGGAATTGCATCGCTTCAAAGTGGAGCGCGGTATTCCAACCTGGGAGCAGGCGTTTGAGCTGATGCTTGCGCCCTTGAAAGAAGAGGCGGTGCGCCGATGAACATAGAAGCCGTTGAGAAAATCGCGAACGCAGTGCTTTACGAAGGCTACATTCTTTATCCTTACCGCCCGTCCGCAATCAAGAACCGGCAGCGCTTCAATTTCGGCGTTCTCTATCCGCGCGAGTATTGCGATTTTCAACTCGGAGCGGAATCCTGGGAGATGAAGACCGAGTGCCTTGTGCTTGGAAGCGCTTCCACCACGGTCGAAGTGAAAACTCGCTTTCTGCAAATGGCAAATCGGCAGAATTCGCAGGAACAAGATTGGCAGGAAGGTGTCGAGCGGGACGTCTGCGCCCCACCTTGCACCTTGGAATCGATTGAGGCGCAGCCTTTGCGGCAACGATTCACGTTTCAGTGCGACGAAGAGATCGAAGGCGAACTGGAACTGCGATCGTCGGAGATTGACTTGAATGTCTTCAAAGTCACCTTGACCGTCCGCAACCTCGTGACTCTCGGCAGCGCGACGCGGGACCAGGCGCTCTTGCGTTCTCTGGTTTCCGTCCACAGTATTCTCCAAGTTGAAAACGGCGAGTTTGTCTCATTGCTCGATCCGCCGGAACATTTAAAGGCCACCGCGTCGGAGTGCCAAAACGCGGGCGCCTGGCCCGTCCTTGCTGGAGAAGAAGGGCAGCGCAATCTGGTGTTGTGCTCGCCGATCATACTTTACGACTACCCACAGATTGCGCCCGAGAGCGCAGGCGACCTTTGCGACGGCACCGAAATCGATGAGATCCTGGCGCTGCGAATCTTGACGATGACCGATGAAGAGAAACTCGAGGTGAGAAACGGCGACGACCGCGCCCGCCGGATTCTCGAACGAACCGAGACCCTTTCGCCGGACCATTTCCAGAAGCTCCACGGCGCGTTGCGCGGTTTGCGCGCGAGCGCGGAGGCATCGCAATGAACGAGTGGGAGTGGCAGCTTCTCGAAGACAAACCGGCGCTCGATCATGTCGCCGTCAATGGCCTCGAGTTCACGATCGGCGATCATGTTCGCCTGCGTCCCCGCAAAGGAGCGGACATCATGGACATCGCCCTGGCTGGCAAGATCGGAATCATTGAAAGCATCGAGCAGGATTACGAAGGCAAAGTGCAGTTAGCAATCGTGATGGACGACGATCCCGGCAAAGATCTGGGCATGCTTCGCCAGCCCGGTCACCGTTTTTTCTTTAGTCCGGAGGAGATTGAACCGTTATGACGAATCCGCGGATTCTCATCGCTTGCGCGGGAAATATCTTCCTGGGCGACGACGGATTCGGGACCGAAGTTGCGCGCCGGCTCGCGCAGAAGTCTCCTCTACCGCCGGAAGTTCTCCTCAAAGATTTCGGCATTCGTGGACTCGATCTGACCTATGCGCTGCTCGATCCTTACGAGCTCGTGATCCTGGTGGACGCGTGTCCGCGCGGCGGCGAACCCGGTACGGTTTATCTCATCGAACCCGATCCAGCGGAATCGAGTAATGGTCCGGTGTATTTGGATACTCACGGCATGAACCCGATGAAAGTGCTTCGCATGGTTCATTCAATGGGCGGCGCGCAAGGCCGGATTCTGATTGTGGGATGTGAGCCCGCCGATCTGGGCTCGGATGAAGAAGGCAAACTCGGCTTAAGCGATCCTGTCCAGGGCGCGATCGATGAAGCCATCGTTTTAATCGAGACGCTGGTATCGAACACCCTCGCCCGCCAACCGGCCGAGATAGCATTGCAATCGAATTAAGAAAAGGAGAGATCATGTCAATGGAACTAAGCGAAAACACCAACGGTCAAGATAATGAGAGCAGGGACACTTTATACTTGCTGAGCGGCGCCGCCATGATCGTATTCGGCGCGGGACTCATTCTATCTACCCCTATCATGCGCCGCTATCTCAGTGGCGTGGGAGTTGGAAATCTGATTCAAGCCGCGATCCCGGATTTTGAACGGTACGTTAAGTTGAGATCCATGTGACGGCCGCACGACCGGAACCCGTCGTGGCACACTATCTCCTTGACAAAAGCCTGAGCAGATTTACCGTTCGCGCATTCGCCAGCGGCATGTTGTCGGCGCTCGGGCACAGTCCAACTATTGCGATTCGGAATTTCAGCGGCGAGGCTGACTTCGATCCGGCAAATCCGGAACAAGCGTCACTCCACGTTCAAATCCGGGCCGATTCGCTCGAAGTGACGGATGACATCAACAATAAGGATCGCCGTGAAATCGAAAGCACAATGAATCAAAAGGTGCTGGAAAGCGCGAAGTACCCGGATATTGTTTTTGAGAGCAGCGGCGTCTCGGCGGAACAGCTTGGAGAAGGACGATACCGCGTCAAGATGAACGGCAACTTGTCACTGCGCGGTGTCACTCGCAAGGTCCCGCTCATGGCTCAGATGAGTCTTAGTGGCGACACGCTGCGCGGCTACGGTGAGTTCTCAATTCTCCAAACCGACTTCGACATACCTTTGGTGAATGTGGCGGGCGGAATGTTGAAACTCAAAGACGAGCTCAAGTTTAACTTCGACATAGTCGCTCGAGAGCAGGGATAAAACATGTGTCTTGCGATACCTGGAAAAATCGTGGAACTGCTGGCCGACGACCGCAGCCTGGCCCTGGTGGACGTTCTGGGCGTTCGCCGCAAGGTCGACCTCGGCCTGCTACTGGAGCAGCATCCCATCCCCGGCGATTGGGTTCTCATCCATGTCGGTTTTGCAATGAGCAAAATCGGCGAAGAAGAGGCCTTGCAGCAACTGCGCATGCTCACCGAACTCGGCGAGAGCGAAGCGGCCTTCGAAGAAGTTCAAGGATACGGCCTGGGCGATTCGGAAGAGACGGCCGCCACGGCGGGTCCGCGAGGAGGATGAAACACCATGCGATTTGTCGACGAGTTTCGTGAACCCGAGTTGATCACTAGAACCGCCGACGAGATCCGCCGGCTCGCCGATCCGAAGCGGCATTACCGCTTCATGGAAGTGTGCGGCGGACACACTCACTCGATCTACCGTTTTGGATTGAAAGATTTGTTGCCTCCCAACATCGAGCTGGTTCATGGACCCGGTTGTCCGGTTTGCGTGCTTCCCATGGGGAGAATCGACGACGGCTTGTCCATCGCGGAACAACCGGACGTGATTTTCACCGCCTTCGGCGACATGATGCGCGTCCCCGGCACACGCGGGAGCCCGCTCGAATATAAGGCTCGCGGGATGGACGTCCGCATCGTGTATTCGCCCACCGATGCGCTCAAATTGGCGCGGAATAATCCCGGCAAGCACGTCATGTTCTTCGCCATCGGATTCGAAACCACCGCGCCCTCGACGGCTCTCACGCTGATGCGAGCAAGATCGCAAGGTGCCCATAATTTCTCGGTTTTCTGTAATCACGTCACGATTATCCCCGCCATCCGCGCCATTCTCGATTCGCCCGACATGCGCATCGACGCGTTTATCGGACCGGGCCACGTTTCCACCGTCATCGGATGCCGGCCTTACGCTTGGATCGCGAGTAACGAAGAGAAACCGATCGTCGTCACGGGGTTTGAGCCGCTCGATCTTCTGCAATCCATTGTGATGCTGCTGCGCCAGTTGAACCAAAATGAAAAGAAGGTCGAGAACCAATACAAACGCTGCGTTCCCTGGGAAGGAAATCGCGCCGCTCTGAAAGCTATGGGCGAAGTGTTCGAATTACGTCCATACTTCGAATGGCGCGGCTTAGGATTCATCTCTCAGTCGGCCCTCAGGATTCGTGAATCGTACGCCGAGTGGGATGCGGAACGGCGGTTTTCAGTGCCCGGCGTGAGGGTCACCGATCCAAAGGCGGCGCAGTGCGGAGAAGTCTTGAAGGGCGTCTTGAAGCCGGAGCAATGCAAGCTCTTCGGTAAAGAATGCACGCCGGAGCATCCCGTTGGCGCGCTGATGGTGTCGTCGGAAGGTTCCTGTGCGGCTTACTACAATTACGAGCATCGTAAAGCAGCAGTACTTACAAATGTTTCGGCAATGCCTGTGTCTCTAGGCGCCTGACGGGAGCGATAACGGATGACCAGCGTCGTGTCTAAACTACGGTTCCGCGATCCTCAAATCGAAATGGCCCATGGAGCCGGCGGAAAAGCCAGCCGGCGATTGGTTGATGGCCTGTTCGCACCGATTCTTTTCGAATCCGGCCCCGCGCCGCTGGGAGACGCGGCCCATGTGAACATCAACGGGACGTGCGTGGCCATGACTACCGACAGCTTCGTAGTAAGGCCGCTGCGCTTCCCTGGTGGCTCGATTGGAGAACTCGCGGTAAACGGAACGGTGAACGATCTGGCTGTCTCTGGCGCTAAAGCGCAGGCGCTGGTGGTGAGTTATGTCCTCGAAGCGGGGCTGCCGACGGAAATACTGGAGGCCGAGGTCCGCGCCATGGCGGCAGCCGCGCGAACCGCTGGCGTCGTCATCGCGGGCGGAGATACCAAAGTCGTCGAGCATGGCAAAGCGGATCGCATGTATATCACGACGTCCGGCATCGGGCATCTCATGCCTGGGATTAGCGTCTCGCCCGCGGCCGTGCGAAGCGGCGACAAGATCCTGTTATCGGGTCCCATCGGCGATCATGGCATCACCATCCTGCTGGCGCGCGGCGAATTGGATCTGGAGGCGGATCTCCGCTCCGACACCCGTTCGGTGCTCCCGCTCGTGGAGGCGCTTGCCGACGCTATCGGCGCGGGCATCCATTGGATGCGAGACCCCACGCGCGGCGGAGTCGCGACTTCGTTGAACGAACTCGCGCACGATTGCGGCCTCGGAATCCAACTCCTCGAAGAATCGATTCCCATCCGCGATGAAGTGCGCGGCGCTTGTGAGTTGTTGGGTCTCGATCCGCTTCATATCGCCAATGAGGGACAGTTTCTCGCGGTGGTCGCTGCGGACCAAGCCGACGCGGCACTCGACGCTCTTCGTAGAACTCCCGGCGGGCGCGACGCCGCGTTGATAGGTGAAGTCAGAGATCAGCCCGCCGGCGCAGTCCTGGTCACTACTCTCTACGGCGGCAGCCGGATCGTCGACATGCTGGTCGGCGATCCGCTGCCGCGAATCTGCTAAATTCCTCCTCCAGCTACAAGGACAGGTGGAGACCCGCGCTCTACCGTGAGCTTCTGAGTTACCGCCTTGCCGTATGCCGTCTGCGGAGACCCCGCCGCCCAGAATAAACACACCATTCCCCAAGGCTCGTCGAAGCGCGTCTTGCTCGCTTTCACCATGGCGGCCAGCTTCTGCTGCAGAGCCTGCCGCTTGACCTTAAATTGGTTGTCCTGGAATAAAGTGGCCGGATCGGAATTGCCCACAAATGTTCGAACGTCTTGCACGAGTTCGCCGGCCTCAACCATCGCGCCCGCCCATTCCCTGATCACGTAAACGTCTCCGATCAGATACTCGACGCGACTATCGGCCGTGCTGAGGCCAACCAAAGGACCGAGGTTGGCGTTCGCGCCGATGCCCAATGCCTTGGGCCAAAGAGCGTCATCGACAATCCGATAACGCAATTTGTCGATGTCCTGATTCTGCGGGTCCAGCAGCGCGCGTAGGGCCTGCCTGCCGATCTCGAGGTAGCCCGGCTTCGTACGAAGATTGCCGTTCGCATCGAAAAACATCGCGGCCGATTCGGGATCTCCAAACGATGTACGCAGCACGCAGGTCGATTGTCCTCCGTCGTTAAACTGGCCGAGAATCGTTGTCTTGGCCGGACCGGTGAGAAGGTTCAGTGCGATGAACCCGCTCAGATAATCGGCCAGGATCTGCCGATTCGTGTTTTGATTTAGAGCGAAATGTACTTGCGAGCAGCTCAGATTCGGCAGCGCGATGGCTTTTCCAGCGCGATAACTGGTGGTGGCCATGACGGAATCGAAGATGGCTTTACGCAGCGCCTCCTGGCGAGCGAACGGCTTGACAATCGCAGTAATGCTGTTCCCGGTGACGGTCTCTTTGATTGTGACATCGCCGGTGACGTCGTCCGTCAAAATCTCGCTGTTCCGGATCAGCTCAGAAACGGTCAGATAATTGACAATGCCGAGCAGATTAATTTTGAGAGTGGTCCCGCGTTTGCGCGTTTCCGACAGCACGCTATTCAGCATCTTCACTCCAGGAGCGAGGATGCCGCCCGCTTGCATAGCGCCCTCCATGGCCGTGAGAAGACTGAGGTCGCCATCCAGGGCGCGATGAACGGCGTCATTCGCCGCAGTGTTTAAAGCGGCCGGTTGGATCTCATATTGGAATGCGGCCTGATCGTCCGTTTGAGCGGAGAGAATCACGTCGAGCGAGGCTTGCAGGCTATGGTTAAGACCGCCTTTGATCGCATCCGAGAGCGTCTTGATCTCGGCTGGAGTCAAATCGGCAAGGAGCTTCTTGTCGCCGGTGGGGTCCGTGCTGATCGCTCCCAGCAGTGCCGCGATGAGGTCCGTCTTACCGTCCATCGCGGTGATTCCGGCGGACCCTGAAAAGTCGGCCGTCAAAGTAGTCCCGCTCTCGCGGAAGAAGCTCAATTCGATGGTATCCGCGTCTTTGCGCCGCGCGCGCAGTTGATACGATCCCGTGATTGCGAAGCTGAAGGTAAGCCCCGCGGTTGCGCCGGCCTGTAAGGCGACCGTGCCGGCGCCCAATGGAAGATCCACCGACGCCAAGGGGTTCGGCGAAACTGAAAAGTTCACCCCGCCGGAAATCTTGAGGCTTCCTTGCCCGGCGACTGTCGCGATATCGTTGATGCCAAGCGCAGTGAGGTCGGAGAGATCGGCCGGGATGACGTAAGACGCCAGTGTCTGCGCGAGGGCGTCGCCTAACTTGGGCTCGCCAGCGCCTAATGGGAACGCCTTCAGATATTCCAGGCTTACAGTAGTTGTCTTGTCGAATCCAAACGTCAGGTCGCCATCGGAGCCACTGACGTCGAGGTCGAGCGACCCCTCGAATCCGGCCGAAACGTATCCCGTCCTATCCGGCACTTTAGCTGGAGCATGGAACGGATCGCCGTCAAAAAGATTCGTGCCTGGGGTGGCATTGACGCGAATCTTCGCCTGACCTGTGGGCGTGACGTCGATTTCCGGGTTGGTGTTGCCGAGTTCAAATTTGTGCTGCGCCTTGGCTTGAAATTGTATGGGCTTTGTAGCTGCCTGGCTAAGAGTGCTGTCCTTCTTCGCCAGGAAATCGGGAACCACTGCGAGGTGCAACAGCTCGGTTTTGAGGTACTTGACCAGGGACGAGGGGTGAGTCAGATCGATTTTTACAGTTTCGACTGGCTTGTCGAGTTGATCGGTGATTTGGATGTCGGGCATAACCGTTCCTCCTTTTCGGCTGTCATAGATCATACCTTGAAAAACATGTGGAGAAAGGAACGAACGCGGCATTCAATTGCCGACTATACTCGATCTATGAGTAAGCGCCTGCAGGTGTTGCTTTCCGATCCCGAAATGTCGGAGATCCAGCGCGCGGCCCGGCGGGAACGTTTGACTGTGAGCGAGTGGGCGCGGCGAGCGCTTCGGGCGGCCTGCGTGAGCAAGCCGGCGACGGACGCGGAAACCAAGTTGAGGGCGGTTCGGCGTGGTGTGAAGTACGCGTTTCCAGCCGGAAATGTTGAGCAGATCCTAAGCGAAATCGAGCAGGGCTATCTGATCTGAAGCCGGCTAGAACTTCGTTCGGGTCCGCCGCGTAGGATCCTTGCCTGCCGGTTCCTTCGGCCTGGTCGCCGGCGTCAAATGAATCACCGGAATCAGCGACTGTCTGGAATCTGGAAAGTTGGGAGTCCGGGCATGGATCGCGAGTTCGTGGTTCAGCGTGTTGATGAACTCCTCGATCTGCTGCTGCATGGCTTCCATCTTCTCGCGCATGTTGAGGATGATTTCGACGCCCGCAAGGTTGACGCCCAGATCTCGCGTCAACTTGAGGATCACTTCCAAACGCTGCAGATCGTCGTCCGTATAGAGGCGCGTGTTGCCTTCGCTGCGCGATGGCGCGAGCAACCCCTCGCGCTCGTAGAGCCGCAGCGTCTGGGGATGAATTTGATACTGCTCCGCCACCGCGGAGATCATGTACGCGGCTTTCGATCTGCTCTTGGCCATGTTTACACCTTCTCCCAGATCTCTTGCCGGGGATCCTCGGGATTGAGCTTCGCCAATTCCCTGAGAATCTCCTTGATCCTCTCGTCCTGCACCTTGGGCGCCTGGATAACAACCTCGACAATCTGGTCGCCGCGAGTCCCTTTGCGGATATTCACGACACCCTTTTCGCGCAACCGGAATCTTTGATTGTTTTGGGTACCTTGCGGAACCTTGAGCAGCGCCCGTCCATCGATTGTGGGAACCTCAATCTTAGCTCCCAGGCCTGCTTCCGAAACAGTGATCGGAATCTGAACTTCGATATTGTCGCCAACGCGATTGAAGAACGGATGCGGCTCCACGCGAACGGTGATATACAGATCGCCGGAAGGTCCACCCAGCAAGCCAGCGTTGCCCTTGCCGGCGACGCGCAGCCTGGCTCCCGAAGGAACCCCCGCCGGGATCCGCACTTCGACGCTCTCGGAATGCGA
Source organism: Bryobacteraceae bacterium (assembly GCA_049514735.1). Classification (GTDB taxonomy): domain Bacteria; phylum Acidobacteriota; class Terriglobia; order Bryobacterales; family Bryobacteraceae; genus JAICMB01. Next base: position 2,437 of record JBEKUT010000020.1, on the reverse strand, counting down.
GACGCGCCCGTCGCCGTGGCAAGTGGGGCAGACATTTTTGAGACGGCCGCGGCCATCGCAGCGCGGGCAGGTCAGGGTGAACTTCATCGCGCCCGCCATTTGCGTCACCTGGCCGCTGCCATCGCACTCCGGGCAGACGTTCGTATTGCCGGTTCCCGTGCCGGTACCTCCGCAAGTCTCGCAGGTTTCCTGACGGTTGACCTCGAGGCGAATCTGGGTGCCCTTAATCGACTCCCAAAATCCGATATTGAGCCCATATTCGAGATCGGTGCCACGTTCAGCCGAGACCGCTTCTTCCTTGCCGCGGCTGCCCCCGAAAAACTGGCTGAAGATATCGCGAAAGCCGCCCCCACCCGCAGCCGCGCCCGGTTCGCCGCGGCGGTGCTGTTGCTGTTGATTGAGGAATTCGGAAAAATCGAAGCCGCCGAAATCCATTCCGGGGGCCTGCGCGCCATCTTGACCGCCAGGACCACCCGGAGGAATGTTATCGGCATAAAAACCGTGCTGATCGTAAACCTGCCGCTTCTTGGCATCGCTCAGGACATCGTAGGCTGCCTGGACCTGTTTGAACTTCTCCTCGGCGGACTTGTCGCCGGGATTCAGGTCCGGGTGATACTTTCGGGCAAGCTTGCGGTAAGCCTTTCGGATCTCATCGTCTTTGGCTCCCTTGGCGACGCCCAAAAGCTCGTAATAATCCTGTTTGGTTGAGGCAGGCATAAAAAAGCGTTGTTAAGTTGTTGGTTCGTAGTTCGTGGTCCGGCTGAAAAGACGAACCACGAACAGCGAGCTACTTCTTGTCTTCTACATCGACAAATTCTGCGTCGACGACATTGTCCGCGGGTTTTTCAGAGCCGGTAGTATGGCCATCGCCCGTGGGTCCGGCTTGTGGACCGGCGCCGGGTTGACCGCTGCCCGCGGCTTGCGAAGAGGCTTTGTACATCGCCTCGGCGAGTTTGTGGCTGGCTGTTTCGAGCTTCGACGTAGCCTGGTTGATCTTGTCCACGCCACCCTCTTGCATGGCGCGCTTGGTCTCTTCAAGGGCCGTTTCGACTGCTTTGGCGTCATCCGCCCCGACCTTATCGCGATGCTCTTTCAACATCTTCTCGATGTTGTAGACCATGGAGTCGGCACGGTTGCGGGACTCGATCTCTTCTTTCTTCTTCCGATCGTCGCCCGCATGCGCTTCGGCGTCCCGAGCCATCTTCTCCACTTCTTCCTTGCTGAGACCTGAGGAGGACGTGATGGTGATCTTCTGCTCGTTGTTGGTGGCCTTATCGCGGGCGCTGACATTGATGATGCCGTTCGCGTCGATGTCGAACGTCACCTCGACCTGCGGCACGCCGCGCGGAGCCGGCGGGATACCGACGAGCTGGAACACGCCCAGCAGCTTGTTGTCGGCCGCCATGGCGCGCTCGCCCTGGTAGCACTTGATCTCGACCGAGGTCTGGCTGTCGGCCGCGGTCGAAAAGATTTCGCTCTTGCGCGTCGGAATGGTGGTGTTGCGCTCGATCAGGCGAGTGAACACGCCGCCCAGCGTTTCGATGCCGAGCGACAGAGGCGTAACGTCGAGAAGCAAAACGTCTTTGACTTCGCCGCCGAGTACGCCGCCCTGGACGGCCGCGCCTACCGCGACCACTTCGTCCGGGTTCACGCTCTTATTCGGCTCTTTGCCGAACAAAGTGCGCACGATCTCCTGGACTTTCGGGATACGAGTAGAACCGCCCACGAGAACCACTTCGTCGATCTGCTGTGGGCTGACGCCGGCGTCCGCAATGGCCTTCTTGCAAGGCTCCACGCTGCGGTCGAGGATGTCGGCCACCATTTCCTGGAAACGGCCGCGAGTCAGCTTGACATTCATGTGCTTCGGACCGCTGGCATCGGCCGTCAGGAACGGCAGATTGATCTCGGTCTCCAGCACCGTTGAAAGCTCGATCTTGGCTTTTTCCGCGGCTTCCTTCAAGCGCTGTAACGCCATTTGGTCTTTGGAGACGTCTACTCCGGTTTCTTTCTTGAACTCCTGCACCAGCCAGTCGATAATGCGCTGGTCGATGTTGTCGCCGCCCAAGTGCGTATCGCCGTTGGTGGACTTCACTTCCACCACGCCGTCTCCCACCTCGAGAATCGATATGTCGAACGTGCCGCCGCCGAAGTCATAAACCGCGATGGTTTCGTTCTTCTTTTTATCCAGCCCGTACGCCAATGCAGCGGCAGTCGGCTCGTTGATGATGCGCATCACCTCCAGGCCGGCAATCTGTCCGGCATCCTTGGTGGCCTGGCGCTGCGAATCGTTGAAGTAGGCGGGAACGGTGATCACCGCCTTGGTGACTTTCTCGCCCAGATAGGCCTCGGCGGCTTCCTTCAATTTGGTGAGAATCATCGCGGAAATCTCGGGCGGGGAGTAGCGTTTGCCGTTGATCTCGACGCGAGCGTCGCCGTT
>JBEKUT010000019.1:0-30200 GCA_049514735.1 Bryobacteraceae bacterium | reverse complement strand
GCCGTTCGCTCTCCGTTGGAGTAGTTGCCATCCGTGCGATCATGCACGAACAAATGTACAAGAAACTGCGAATGCGGCGCTTCTTCCCACCCCAAACCAACGCCGGCCGGTCTGCGGCCTTTTTGATGCCGGCAGACTTCCATAGTTTTTCCAGGAGAACATCATGATGCAACTCGGCACTGTCGAGCAAAAAGAGTTATTGCGGCGTGGGTTTTCACGCCGTAATTTTGGACGCTTCGCCACCATGCTGGCTGCGGGAGCCACGCTTCCGTTTTCGAGCGAGTCGGCATTGGCGCAGTTGTCTATGGTCAAAAACATGCCGGCGGACGCCGTGAAGATCAACGCCAACGAGAATCCTCTGGGGCCCTGTCCGGAGGCCGCCGAGGCGATGCACAACATTATTCAAAAAGGCGGACGTTACCTCTATGAGGAGACGTTCACCATGCAGGAGACGCTGGCCGAGATGGAAGGCCTGAAGCCGAGCTATATCACTCCATACGCCGGCTCCAGCGCGCCGCTCCATCAAGCCGTTCTCGCCTTCACATCGCCCACCAAACCGTTCGTCACCGGCGATCCGGGATACGAGGCCGGCGAACGCGCGGCCGAGTTCATCGGCTCGAAAGTGATCCGCGTTCCTTTGACGAAGACCTACGCGCACGACGTTGTTGCCATGGCCAAAGCGTCTCCGAACGCGGGCCTGATCTACATCTGCAACCCGAACAATCCCACCGGCACCCTGACCTCGCGCGAGGATATCGATTACATCGTGGCGAACAAGCCCGCCGGAAGCATCCTGCTTCTCGATGAAGCCTACATCCACATCTCTGGCGCACCCATGGCTTCCGACCTGGTGGCGGCCGACAAAGACGTCATTATTCTGCGCACCTTCTCGAAGATCTATGGCATGGCCGGCCTGCGAGCCGGAGCCGCGCTGGGCCGTCCCGATCTCCTGAAGAAAATCATGCCCTATAGCGCCGGCGCATTGCCTGTAACCGCTATGGTCGGCGCGACAGCGAGTCTCAAGGTGAAGGATCTGGTTCCAAAGCGCCGCAAGATTATTGCCGATACACGCGAAGACGTTTTCGCGTACCTCACCAAGAACAACTTCAAGTTCGTCCCTTCGGTCTCGAACAAGTTCATGGTGGATACCGGACGCCCTGGACGCGAGATCATCGCCGCCATGCAGAAAGAGCATGTCTACATCGGACGTGTTTGGCCGAGCTGGCCGACCTACGTTCGCGTTACCGTCGGCACGCCCGAGGAAATGGCCAAGTTTAAAATCGCTTTCTCGAAAGTCATGGCCGCCTAAGCTTCGCCATGAGGCGCTTTCGAGCCAAGTACAGTTGGGAAGCGCTGGCAGGCGATTGCTTTGGTGGTGCAATCGCCGCGCTCATCGCATTGCCGTACGGATTGGCAATGGCGTCCCTGATGGGATTGCCACCTGTCCTCGGTATTTTCACGTCTATTCTGACCGGCCCGGTGACTGCGCTCCTGGGCCGCAACCCTCTTCTCATCGGTGGCACCGCGAGCGCAACCGTTCCGTTTGTCGCCATTGCTGTGAGGCAACAAGGAATCGGCGGGGCCGCCAAAATCTCCATCGCGGCCAGCATTTTCATGCTGGTCTTCTGCGCTCTGCATCTAGGCAAATACGCGCACAAAGTGCCGCAAGCGGTGGTTTCCGGATTCTCCTGCGGCATCGGCGCCATGATGCTGATCTCGCAGCTCGACGTGATCCTGGGAATTGCATCTCCGGCCTCGAAGACGTCCAGTTCCACATTCGGCAATCTCGCGGACGTGGTGATGAACATCGGACACGCGCGCTGGACGCCTGCTGTCCTGGGCATTTCGGTAATTGTCGCCGCCGCGCTCGCCGCCCGCTGGTCCAATCGTGCACCGTCGCCGCTGATCGGAATCGGAGTGGCTTTCGTGCTGGCGCAGATTATTGGGATCCACGAAAAGGAAGTTGGAGCCCTGCCTTTGAGTATTCCTCCCTTTGCTGGATTCGCCTGGAACCCTAGCGACGTTTATACAGTCATTCCATCCGCATTCGCGCTCGCCCTGGTTTCTTCCGTGAACACGCTGATCACATCACGCGTCGTGGAACACTTCCGTGGACAACATCATCACGTCAAGAAGACCGATGCCGACCAGGAGCTTGGAGCGTTCGGAATCGCCAACATCGTGGCCGGAATGTTTGCCGCCCCCATGAGCGTGGGCATCCCGGCCCGCAGCCTCGCGGCGGTGCGCTGCGGGGCCACTACGCGCGTCGCGAACTTCGTACACGTGGCGTTTTTGATTGCCTTCCTCGAACTCGGAGCGGGTTTTGTAGCCCACATCCCGATCGCCGCGCTCGCCGGTGTTACAGCATGGATGGGAATTTGTCTGCTCGATTGGAGCACCTGGAAACGGCTCCCCAAAATGCGCCGCGTGGACGCCCTGGCCTTTGGCATCACCGCCGTCGCCGTGCTCGCGGTTAACGCTGTTGCCGCGATCGCCATGGGATGCCTGGTCTATGCCGGCCACGCGATCTATCTCAAGAGCCGTCCCAGAACCGAACCCGCCCTAGATCGCGTCGCGCAAGCCTCCTGAGCCGTGACGAAGCGGCTGTACTGGATCGACGATCATTGCTTTGAAACAGAGGCGATCGTCAGCGGCGTTCGCGACGGCGCTCTGGCGTTCGATCAGACCTGTTTCTATCCCGGCGGCGGAGGTCAACCCGCAGACGAGGGAACCGCGTCGTTCAACGGCGGCCCCACGCTCCAGATTTCAGGCGCCACGACAGACCTCTGGTACACCACAGAGCCTCCTCCCGACCCCGGCCTGCTCGGCCAGCGCGTGCGGCTTAGCGTGAATCGCGAACGCCGGGCGGCCCTGACGCGCCATCACACGGTGCTGCATGTTTTGAATACGATTGCGTTGCGCGATCACTCCGCCTGGATCACCGGAGTGCAGATCGGTCCCGAATATTCGCGCATCGATTTCAAGTGGGAAGGATTCTCAGCGGCCGTTTGCGCCGGTCTCGAAGAGAAGGTCAACGCGGTCATCGACGCGAACCTTTCCATCGTTTCTTACTACGTCAACGAAGACGAATTTCGGCAGCGCGAAGACCTGCTCCGGACGCTGGAAGTGAAACCGCCAGTCATCGACGGGCAGGTACGCGTCGTAGAGATTGCCGGGTTCGACGCCCAGGCCTGCGGAGGAACCCACGTCAGCTCGACAGCCGAAGTCGGCCGCTTCTCAATCTACAAAACCGAGAACAAGGGCAAGGTCAACAAGCGGCTCTACATCCGGCTTAACTGCGTGCCTTCGGAATCGAAATTCGATGGCTGAAGCCAGCGCTCGAATCTCTCTTTGCGCGCCGGCCACTCGCCGTCCAGCATCGAAAACCACGCCGTATCGCGGCTGCGCCCTTTGACGATCATGTGCTGCCGGAAAATCCCTTCGAACTGGAAGCCCAGCCGCAGTGCGGCCCGGCGCGACGGTTCGTTCAGCGCGTTGCATTTCCATTCATACCGGCGATATCCGAGGTCTTCAAAAACGTGCCGCGCCAGCAGATACATAGCCTCCGTGGCGCCGCGCGTGCGCTGCAACGCCGGTGAATACACTATGCTGCCGACTTCAATGCAACGATGCGCCGGCTCGATGCGCATCAGGGACGCCAGCCCCATCGCCTTGCCGGATGCGCGGCCGACAATGGCGAAGAACAACGGATCGGCAGTGCTCGCTTTTTTCACCAGGCTGGACTGGAACGCTACGCGATCTGAAAACGGACCGTCGAAGAGGTACGCCCATAAATCGTCGTGGCCCTTCACCTCTTCCCACAGCGAATCCCCATGGACCTCGGGATCGAGCGGGACGAGCGAAACATATTGTCCTTCGATTGTGAGCTTCGCCGGAAACATTTTGGATTATAGTTTACTATGATGAAACGTCGCGATCTGCTTGCGAGCCTGGCTCTCGCCGGAATCCCGCTCGAGGCGCAGCAACAGCATGCCCCTGAGTCCTCCCTCTACATTCCCAAACCCCAACTGGTGGAAGACCGCAAATTCCTCCAGGACTTCATGGATGAGTTCGCCTTTGTGGATCTGGTCACCGCTTCGCCAGAACCGCGCATTACGCACATCCCGACGTTTCTGGATCGCAGCGCCGGTCAGTACGGGACAATCTATGGTCACATCTCGCGCCAGAATCCGCAGATGAAGTCTCTCGAGAATGGCGATCGCGCCGTCATCGTTTTCCACGGACCGCACTCTTACATCTCGCCGACCTGGTACTCGAAAAACGAAGTAGTGCCAACCTGGAATTTCGCAGTCGTACATGCATCCGGAAAACTAAGCGCGATCACCGACAAGAAAGCGCTTCACGACCTGCTTGCGAAACTGATTCACAAATTCGAGACCTCGCCAACTTCGTCTTATGACTTCGCGAAACTCCCCGACAGCTACACCTATTCACTGATGGCCGGAATTATCGGCTTTCAACTCGAGATCGAACTGCTCGAAGGCAAATTCAAACTAGGTCAGGACCGCAGCGAAGTAGACCGCCAAGGGATTCTAAAAGGCCTGCAGTCCGCCAAGACCGAACAATCGATTTACGACTTTACCGCCGCTTTTTACAAACGATCCGTGTAATAGGCGGCTAATTCTTGCGCCCATCGGCGTCAAGAATCCGGAGTTCACCAAGTTTCAATTCGCGAATACCGCCTTCGATTTTGGCGCGGTCGCCGACGATCACCCATACCATCTGCTCCGGCCGTATCAACGATTTCGCGGCGTCTTCCACGTCCGCCTGGCGGAGCGCCATCACTTTCGTGGCGAAGGCCTGATAATAATCGTCGGGCAATCCGAATTGAATCAAGCGAGTGACCGAATTGCCCAACTGACCCATCGTCTCGCGCTCGCCGGCCATCGTCAGCGTCTGGTTCGCCTGCGCATCGGAAAGCTCATTGGCCGTGATCGGCAGCGACCCGGCCATCCCTTGAAATTCCTTGGCCATCTCCGCGAGCGATTCTTTCGTCTTATCCGTCTGCACCGGCGCGTAAGCTAGGAAAGGCCGTTGCGCGCGCGCTCCCAGCAGAACAGTGCCCGCGCCGTAGGAATAATGTTTGTCCTCCCTCAGATTCATATTGAGCCGCCCGCCGAAGTTACCCAGGATTCCGTTCATTACTTCGAGCGGAACATCTGTTGAACTGGCCTTGGGCGGCGCGATTAATCCCGTCAGAATGACAGACTGCTCCGAGCCTGGCCGGTCGATCAAATAGATCTGCGGGTGGTTCGGCAGTGAGACCGCAGCGACATTCTTGACCGGCGTCTTGCCTAACTCCCAATTTGCGAACGCGCGCGCGATCGCCGGCTGGATCTCCGCTAGCGTGGTGTCCCCTACAACTACAAGCGTCGCGTTATTGGGCTTGTACCAGGCCTCGTGAAACTTCGCAAGATCCGCTGGCTTCATCGCACTGACGCTGGCTTCCGTGCCTGTGCCGGTGTAAGGCACTCCGTAGGCGTGTCCGGGCCCGAAGAGAAGCGGGGGAAGAACGCGCAGACCCATCAGGAACGGAGATACCTTTTCCTGTTGGATTGCCGCCAGATGCTGCCGTTGCAGCCGCGAGAAATCGGCTGGCGGGAAAGCCGGGTTCATGATCGCATCCGCGAACAACGCGATAGAGGGTTCCAGATTGCTCTTGAGCGCGGATAGGTGCACCGTCGAGAGATCGATATTCGCGTAGGAGTCCAACCGCGCACCCAAAGTCTCTACCTTCTCGTCGATTTCGAGTGCGCTGTGTGTCTTTGTACCAAACGGCAGCATCTCACTCGTCATACTGGCCGTCCCAGGTGCCGCTGTGGAATCGGCCGCATAACCGGCATCCTCCAGCAGCCAGAACTCAACCATGGGCGCCTCATGCCGCTGGGCGAGAATGATCTTCATGCCGTTGGTCAGAGTCGCCCGCTCGAGTTTTGGAAGTTTGAGCTCGGGGATGCCCGAAACCTCCGGCAACTTCGAGCGGTCCACCTTGGACGCAACTGTCTTGTGCTCCGGGAAAGGCAATATTTCCAGTACAAACTCGCCATCCGCGAGCCACTGATTTCCAGATGCTTTCACCTCGGCGGGCGTAGCCTGCTCATGACGGCTGAAAGATGTTTTAAACAGATAGGAGGGATCTCCGGTGTACACCTCGGCTTGCGCGAGCAGGTCCGATTTTCCGCCGAACCCCCCGATGCGTTGCATGCCGCGCATGAAATTGGCGGCGTATTGTGTTTGCACGCGCTTTAGCTCCGCGTCCGTAGGTCCGGTAGAGAGTAATCGTGCCAGCTCTTCATCGAGGGCTTTTTCGAGCTTACCCAGATCCTGGCCGGGACGAGCGGTAACATCGATATAAAACTGGCTGCCGATTTCATTCGTATCGACGAAGGAATAAACGGAGGTCGCAAGCTGATCGTTATAAACCAGACGCTGATACAGCCTCGAAACCTTGCCTTTCGTGAGAATATCGCTGAGTAAGTCGAGATAATCCGCGTCGGCGGTTCCAAAACCGGGGACGTTCCAGATCTTTAAGACGCGGGCTTGCGGAACCCGGTCCTGGATCTGTTGGCGATGCACGCCGGTCATCTTGGCCGGCCATGCTTCTGGCCGTTCCACCGGAGGCCCGGCGGGAATGTCTCCGAAATATTCGACTACCTTCGCGCGCGCGGTCTTGGCGTCGATATCTCCAGCCAGAACGATAACCGCGTTCGAAGGACTGTAGTAACTCCGGAACCAACCCTTCACGTCTTCGAGCGAAGCCGCATTTAGATCTTCCATCGATCCGATGACGGGCCACGAATACGGATGCTTCGCGGGATAGGTGGACGCCGGAATAAATTCCCAGGCGCTGCCATACGGTTCGTTATCTCCCTGCCTCTTTTCGTTCTGCACGACGCCGCGTTGCAGATCGAGAGTGCTCTTGTCGAAGGCGTTGATGAAATGGCCCATGCGGTCCGATTCCATGAATAATGCCCGGTCGAGCGCGTCTGTCGGTACATCCTCGAAGAAGTTAGTGCGGTCGTAATTCGTGGTCCCATTAAGATCGGTGGCGCCGATCTTCTCCATGGCTTTTATGTAACTGCCCTTTGCGTTTTCGCTTCCTCCGAACATCAGGTGCTCATAAAGATGCGCGAAACCGGTCTTGCCAGGCTTCTCGTTCTTCGAGCCGACGTGATACCACATGTTGACAGCGACAATCGGAGCCTTGTGGTCTTCATGAACGATGAGCGTCAAGCCGTTAGCGAGAACAAATTTCTCGTAAGGGATATCGATCCGCAGCGGCTGGGCGGCCGCGCTAACGAATATGGAAAGCGCCAGCAGGATGTTTTGGAGCTTCATGCGGTTTCGAGTATAGCTGGCGGTGCGCCCCATTTCAAGCTTGGCCTTGAAATGACTTCACGGGTTACCGGCGCATGAGTCTGCTGTAGAACTCAGATAATCGTGGGACGTACTCCGCGCCCGCGGCGTCGAGGAGTTCGTTGTGGGTTCCACCCGGAACTTCCCAGAACTCCTTCGGTTCGTTGGCGGCCGCGAAGAGCTTCCGGCCGTGGGAAAACGGAACGATCTCGTCACGGTTTCCATGAATGATCAGCAGTGGAACGTGGACGCGTCCGATCTTGCTGCGCGAGTTGAATCCACGCACGAATATTGGACCGATCCACGGTACAACTGTCGCTGCAATTTCCTGGACGGAACTCATGGGAGATTCGAGAATCAATCCGGCGCAGGGATGGCGCGAGGCTAAATCGACGGCGATGGCAGTGCCCAAAGACTCGCCCTGGATCACGATGTCGTTCGCTTGGAATCCTTCGCGCAATAATTCGTCGTAGGCGGCTCCGGCATCCTGGTACACGCCTTTTTCGGTGGGCCGCCCTTTGCTCTTGCCGTAGCCGCGGTAATCGAGGATCAGCACCGCCGACCCAGCTTCACGAATTCGCTGGGCGTGGCCCACACGATCGGTGACGTTACCGGCGTTGCCGTGAAGGAACAGGGTCACGCGGCGGGTTCCGGCCAGCGGGAACCACCAGGCGTTGAGCTTCGTTCCATCTTGTGCGGCGAACCAGCGATCTTCCGCGCCTTCGCGGCGCGCGGAATCCCAATTGCCTTCGGGATAACGGGACGGATAGAAGATGAAGCGATCCGCAAAGCGGCCGGACATGATGAATGCGATTAGCGCGGCCAAAACCGAGAGGCCGGCGAGCGTCCTCCAATTCACTTTAAACAACAGGATCGCCCGTAAGAAAGGCTTCCAGCGCGAAGCGATTGACTGCTTTAACGCCACTGGGGCGGAATCCACGCTCTGATATCACGCTCGCCTTGCTCAGTAAGTTCGTCGAGGTTCAACTAATCATCGTAACTCGCGGTTACGCGTGCTTGTGCCCATGGAGGCTCATATCGAGCAATATTCCGCCGAGTCCCCAGAACAAAAAGAAAATGATTAGAAAACCGGTTATTGCATCCGGAACAGGACCGGTGAAACTTTCAGGAGCCGGTACATAGCCAATGACAAAGGCCAGCACCAAGCTCGAAGCGTGCCAGTACCAGACACGCGCTTGGAAATGGTAAAGAAGTACGATGGCCAGAGACACCGCGCCAGCGTACGACAACATGACAAAGTAGGGTGACATCGTTTGCCTCCCCTTCGGCTATTATTCTACGCCTAGCGCGCTGCTTGTGGAAGGACAGACGACTAAAGGCGATCGTCTGTCCCACGGCTAACGATCGTCTGTCCCACCTGTCTCAGCTGCTTCGCTCTCGATCTTCGTGGGCGTTAACTCCTTCAGCTTGCGATCGGCCAACAATCGATTTACTCCGGGCAAGCCCGACTTCAGGATTCCGTCGAGCCTCGCCTGCTGCGTGTCCAGCTCTTTCGATAGTTCGCCGAAAACTTTGTAAGCGCCGGCGGTCGGCTTTCCGTCGCCGGTTTCGATGCTGCGGCCCAGAGCCGCGAGCCGGTTGTTGAGCTTGATGGGGAAGTTCAGAGGATCCTGATCGCTGCGGTTGCGAACCTGGTACACGTCTTCTTCGACTGCGCTCAGTTTCTCCTCGAATGCTTCCAGTGCTGGTTTGAGAGACGGATCGGACTTGATGCGATCCTGCATTTGCTTCTTCAATTCACGAATCGAAATTACCATTTCATCGGCCGCGGTCACTTTGCCGCGAACTTGCATTGCGAGGTTGAACTGCTCGGTGAGATCGGCAATTGTCACACTGTCGATGCGCGGATCTTTCGTTACGACGAGGGACTGCTTCATGGTCTGGCCGTTGGCGCTGAGACGGATTTGATAGGTTCCGGGTACGGCGAACGGGCCGCTATCGACGCGGGCGCCCCAGAAGATGAGGCCTTTGAAACTCGCCGCGCCGGGATAACGGAGGTCCCAGACGAAGCGGTTCAATCCGGCTTTGCGCGGCACTGGCTTGGGCTTGGGCGGTCCGTATTCTTCGTCGGGATCTTCTTCCCCGTCAGCGCCCTTTTTCTTCTTGTCATCCTCGGGCGTGCCGGTGAAAGTGCGCACGACGTCGCCTTTCGAATCTAAAATATCGATCACGACTTTGTCGGAGGGTTGTTTCAAGTAGTAATCGATCTCGGCTTGCCGGACATTCCGCACGGCCGTTGGCGGGATAAACAGGTGCGCGGCAGCGGTGTTCAATTCGGGCGACATCTGGCGCAGCGGTTCGATATCGGGCAGCACGTAAAAGGAGCGGCCGTGAGTTGCAATTACCAGATCGTCGCCTTCTATCAGAAGGTCTGGAACCTGGGTGTCGGGAAGGTTCAGCGACAACGATTGCCATTGCGCGCCATCGTCGAAGGATACATAAATGCCATGTTCTGTTCCAGCGAAGAGCAGTCCAGCGCGCTTGGGATCTTCGCGGACCGCGTGCACATAGTCGTCTTCGCGGATGCCGTTGACGATCTTGGTCCAGGATTTGCCGTAATCGGCGGTCTTGTATAAATAGGGACGTCGATCGTCGAGCTGATAGCGCTTGGCGGCGAGATACGCAGTGCCGGCGTTGTTCGGCGAAGCTTCAATCAGGCTGATGCGGCTGAATTCCGGAAGGTCCGGCGGCGTAATGTTAGTCCAGTGCTTGCCCGCGTCGCGGGTGATGTACGCCACGCCGTCGTCGGACCCAGTCCAGATGGTGTCCTTCTCCTTGCGTGACGGCGCGATGGTGAAGATGGTGCCGTAGATCTCCGGGCCGTTCTGATCTTTCGTGATGGGGCCGCCGGAATCGCCCAGCGTTTTCGGATCGGCGCGAGTCAGATCGGGGCTGATCGATTCCCAACTGTGACCCTCGTCCGTTGTTCGCCAGAGATGCTGCGAGGAGGTATAAATGATGCCCGGATCGAGCGGCGAGAAAACGATGGGAAACGTCCACTGCCAGCGTTCCGGGAGCGACGCGGCGGATTCGCCGGAGAAGAATCTCGGATAAACCTGAACGTCCTTGGTGTAGCCGTTGCGGCGGTCGAAACGGGTGAGCAGCGCTCCCTGGCTGCCGGCGTAAAAGATATTGGCGTTCGACGGATCGGGAGCGATGTAGCCGCTCTCGCCGCCTCCGGGCGAATACATGACGGTGCCGACGCGAAGCCCGCGGGCGGGCGGCTCGCTCGAAACACAAATGGTGGTGTTGTCCTGTTGCGCGCCGCAGACGTGATAGGGAATGTCGACCGTGGTTGCGACGTGATAAAGCTGCGCCGTGGGATAAGCTTGGCCGGTCCAGGTTTCTCCACCGTTGATGGACACGTTGCCGCCGCCGTCGTTGCTTTCGATCATGCGTTTCGGGTCGTTGGGCGCGATCCACAAATCGTGATTGTCGCCGTGCGGAACGCGAATGGGCTTGAATGTTTTTCCGCCGTCCACCGATTTGAAGAACGCGGTGTTGAGAACGTACAGCGTGTCCTTGGTTTTCGGGTCGGCATAGATGCGGCTGTAATAGAATGCGCGCTGCCGCAGCTTGCGCTCCTCGCTCACGCGCTTCCAGGTGGCGCCCGCATCGCCGGAACTGAAGACGCCGCCGTCTTCCGCCTCTACGATGGCATAAACGCGCTTCGAATCGCCGCCGGAAACGCTTACGCCGATCTTACCGATGACGCCTTTCGGCAGGCCGGGATTGCGCGTGATTTCCGTCCAGTGGTCGCCGCCATCGGTGGACTTGAAAAAGCCGCTCTCCGGGCCCCCGCTCGACAGACTCCAGGGAGTGCGGTACGCGTCCCAGATGGCCGCAAAGAGCACCTTCGAGTCGTTCGGATCGAGGCAGAGATCGACTGCGCCGGAGCGGTTACCGCGATAGAGGATCTTCTTCCAAGTCTTACCGCCATCCTGCGACCGGAAGATGCCGCGTTCTTCGTTGGGTCCATAGGGATGACCGAGCGCCGCGACATAGACGATGTCGGCGTTCTTCGGATCGACCCTTATGCGAGCGATGGCCTGCGTGTCCTTCAGCCCGATGTTCTTCCAGGTTTTGCCGGCGTCGGTGGACTTGTACACACCGTCGCCTTGCATGACATTGCCACGGAATTCCGTCTCGCCCATGCCTAGGTAAACGATGTCCGGATTCGACTCCGCCACCGCGACGGCCCCCACGGACGAGCTTTGAATCTGGCCGTCCGTTACAGGCTTCCAGGTTACGCCGCCGTCGGTGGTCTTCCAGAGCCCGCCACCGGTGGCGCCGAAGTAATACTCGAAGGGGCGGCTCGAACTGCCGGCGGAGGCGATGGAGCGGCCGCCGCGATTCGGTCCGATGCTGCGCCATTCGAGCGCCTTGAATAACGAAGGATCGTAGGAGGGCGACGCAAGAAGCGCCAAGCCGCAGGCGGAAAGTATTGCGGAACGCAGGATCTGCATGGGATTTGTTCTGTTCCAGCATTGTAACGTTCCCGCTATGTAATTGGGCTTTTCGCGAGATGTTCGACCAGTTCCAGAGCCTCTTCCCTGGTGTGGATGCGCCCCTCCAGTTGCGCGTCTTCGGCCGCTTCCAACATGCGGCTGAAATCGGGACCCGGCTTATAGCCCGCCTCAATCAAATCGAGGCCGGTTAGCAAACGCGCCGGACGCAGCACCTCCGGCGGCGATTGCTGGAACCGCTCCTTCATGAACTCGTAGCTCTGCAGATTGCCCATGCTGCACAGGCAATCGAGCTTATGCAGTTCGAGGTGCTCTTCGAACTTCGGAAGACGCAAGAAGCGCTTTACCGTGCTTTCGCGCATGTTCTGAACCGCGGAGAAGCGCATGTGATTCGCCACCAGCTTAATAACCTGCTCAATATCGTCATTGGAAAACTTCAAGCGCTTCAAAATCTCGCTAGCGATCTTCTCGCCCGCCTCCACATGGCCATCGAACCGGATGCGGTCCGCGATCCGGAACGTCGGTGGCTTGCCGACATCGTGCAGAAGGACGCCGAGTGCGAGCGTCGCCGGCGGATGCTCGGGAAGCGAATCCAGCATCATCATGGTGTGAACCCATACATCGCCTTCGGGATGAAACTCCGGCGGCTGCTCGACGCCCTTCAGCGCGCACACCTCCGGCATAATCTCGAGCAGTAGACCGGACTCGTCCAGTAGTTCGAATCCACGGCGCGGGTGGCCCTCGGTCAGAATACGCACGATCTCATCACGCACGCGCTCGGTTGAAACGCGCTGGATATTCGAGCGCAGCTTTTGGATCGCCGCCATGGTCCCCGGCTCGATCTCAAATCCGAAGCGCGCGGCGAAGCGGATGGCGCGCAGCATGCGAAGGTGGTCCTCCTGGAAGCGGCGCTCCGGATCGCCAATGGCCCGAATCACGCCGGCGCGCAGATCGTCGAGCCCTCCGGCATAATCCACGACAGGCAGCGGAACAGTGTCGATCATTGCTGGATCAAGCAGCAGCGCGTTTATAGTGAAATCACGCCGCAGGACATCTTCGCGCGCGTCCTTCTCGAAGACGACCTTTTCAGGATGGCGGCCATCCAAATAGACATGGTCGCTACGGAACGTGGCCACTTCCACGCCGTCTATTAATATGACCCCGAACTGCGCCCCGACCAGCTCCCCGCGAGGAAACAGATCGAGAAGCTGGGCCGGAATCGCATCCGTGGCGATATCGAAATCCTTGGGTTCGCGTCCCAGGATAAGATCGCGAACGCTGCCGCCGACCAACCACGATTGGTACCCTTTAGAGCGAAGAAGGGCGGCGATTTCGATAGCTCGGTTCTTGAGTGGAGTGGTGCGCGGCATACTTATGATCGTAGAATAAAGGTTTTCCCACGTAATGGAATCCTCCAGTCCCAGGTCTTTCCCCACGACTAAGGTAGTGGTCGCGACAACCGTAGCTTTGTCTTTCATAAGCTTCTGGCGCGGCGCATCCATTGTACTGGCGGACCTGGCGTCGTCTATGTTTTACGCGGGCGGTATCGCGGCCATCGCCATCGGTCCCGCAGCGCCGTGGTTTGTTCTCGGAGTGATGCTCTTCAGCTTCGCCGTGCGCAGCGTTTACATGGAGAGCTGCAGCATGTTCGTGCGCGGCGGCGTTTACATCGTCGTCAAGGACAGCATGGGACCGTTCGTCGCCCGGCTGTCGGTCTCTTCGCTGGTATTCGATTACGTTCTCACGGGACCAATCAGCATCGTTACGGCGGGACAATACCTGGCCAGTTTGCTGAACGAGATCTCCGCGCTGTTGCACGAGCCGTACCGAATCGATACGAACACGTTCGCCGCTTTTTTTGGAGCCATCTTCACGCTGTATTTCTGGCGAGCCAATATCAAGGGCCTGCACGAATCGAGCGGCAAGGCGCTGCGCATCATGCAAATCACAACTGTAATGGTTGTGATCTTTCTGATATGGTGTCCGCTCACGATCTTGCTGCGCGGCCATATCTTCTTCCCTCCGGCGCCCCTTCCACGCAATCTCCAATTTGGGACCACTGCTCTCGGCTGGTTTAAAGGAACAGTTTTCCCGAGCATCCCGGTGATCGCGATTACCATCGCTTTCGGCCACGCCCTATTGTCGATGAGCGGATTTGAAACGCTGGCGCAGGTCTATCGCGAAATAGCGTATCCGAAGATGAAAAATCTGCGCATCACGGCCAATATCGTTTGCTGGTACGCCGTGATCTGCACCGGTGTCATCACCGTGTTTGCAAGCATGATCATTACGCCGAACCAGATGAAGCAATACAGCGACGACCTTCTCGGCGGATTAACCATACATCTTGCCGGGCCCGAGCTGCTGAAACTGGTCTTCCATATTTTTGTCGTGGTGGTTGGCGTACTCATTCTCTCGGGCGCCGTCAACACCGCGATCATCGGAGCCAACGGCGTTCTGAATCGCGTGGCTGAAGACGGCGTGCTGCTGGACTGGTTCCGCAGACCCCACAAGCGCTTCGGCACCACCCACCGCATGATCAATATGGTCACGATCCTGCAAATCGCGACCATCGCGTTGAGCCGCGGCGATGTTTATCTGCTTGGCGAAGCGTACGCGTTCGGCGTGGTCTGGAGTTTCTTTTTGAAGTCGGCGGGCGTGCTGGTGCTGCGCTATCAAAGGCACGACCAGGAATATAAATTTCCCTTCAACATACGAATCAGGGGCGTCGAGATCCCGATCGGTCTCGGCGCCACGACTGTCGTTCTGGGCATGGTGGCCATCGCGAATCTCTTTTCGAAAGAGTACGCCACCATTTACGGTGTGAGCTTCACCATCGCGCTTTTCATCCTGTTCACGATCTCCGAACGCGTGAATATGAGAAAGCGCCTGGAGCTGCATCAGACATCCGGCAAACCCTTCGAGGAATTCAATCTCGATCATCAGACGCAGATTAATACCACCAGCCTCCACGCACGGTCCGGTTGCGTTCTCGTCGCGGTTCGCGATTACCGCAACATGGAGCATTTCAAAAAGGTCCTGCAAAAGACCAATCTGCGCCGCCACGATATCGTTGTGATGACGGTCCGTACGATTTCGACCGGCGCCGGCGAATACGACTTAGCCGACGATCAGATCTTTAGCGACTACGAAAAGGAATTGTTCAGCCACGTGGTGGAGGTTGCGGAGAAGGAAGGGAAGCCTGTTGAACTGCTCGTCGTGCCTGCCGTGAATCCATTCGATGCGATGGTGCAATCGGCGGCGAAGCTGCAGGCGTCGCGGCTGGTGACGGGCGTATCGGAACGCATGGGTTCTGAAGAACTGGCGCGCCTGATTGGACTGGCATGGGAGAGTTTGCCGGAACCGCGTCATGCCTTCTCGCTCGAAATAATTCGCGGGGACCGTCCCTCGACTTACGTCAATCTGGGTCCGCATCCACCGCGTCTGTGGCCGGAAGATGTGGACCGCCTGCACGACATTTGGCTAAAGCTCAGCGAGTCGCTGGGCGCCAAGCTGCACCATCGCGATGTGGTCGGCCTGGCGTTGCGGCGTCTCGAGGAAGATCTGGGACGCGATGGCGCTGTACGCGAAAAGCTGCTAGAGGATGTCCAGAAGGAAATGCATCACGATTAGCCTATTCTTCGCGAAGCGCTTTCAAAGGATCGAGAGCGGCCGCGCGGCGCGCTGGAAGATAGGTGGCCAGCAACGCTATGAGCGCCAATGCCCCGACGGCGGTCATAATCGCGGCCGGATCGCTCGGACTCAATCCGAACAACAGCGATCTCGCCATTCTCCCGGCGGCCAGTGAAAGCACGATGCCCGCGCCCAAACCGATCGCCAGGATCTCTCCGCTTTCGAGCAAGACCATGGTGAGAATGTCCCGCGCTTTCGCGCCCAGCGCCATGCGGATGCCGATCTCGTGCCGGCGTTGAACCATCGTGTACGCGATCACGCCGTAGAGTCCAACGGCGGCCAGCAGACCGGCAAGAAGCCCGAAGGCGCTGGAGAGAGCCGCCATCAAGCGCTCCGGCAAGAGCGATTCCTGGATCTCCGTGCGCAGGACCTTGAAGCTGAACCGCAGCGACGGACTAATATCCTGGAGCGTGCCCTTCACTTCCGCGGTGAGCCGGTCCAGCGGCAGATTGGAATGAATCAGGACATCGCCGGAAAGCTCGGCCTGCGCTGTCTGGGACATGGCCAGGAACGCGATCGGTTGGAACGTCTCGCGCAGAAAAACATACTTGGTGTCCTTCACCAGGCCGACAATTTCAACCTGCGTTTCAGGATCGAACGGTGTCGATTCGATGGTGAACTTCTTGCCGACAGGGTTTGCGCCGCCGGCCAGTTTACGTGCAAACGTCTCGTTCACGATCGCCACTTTCGGCGATGACAAGGTATCGCCGGCGTTGAAAGAGCGGCCAGCCAGCAGCGGGGTACCGAGCGTTTTGAAGTAATCCGCGCCGATATTGGCGCGCCAAACATCCACCGCGCGGTCCGCCCTGGTCCCTTCCATCCACATGGCATTGCCGGAACGACTGGTGCTGAGCGGCACGATGCTGGTATCGGCGGCCGACTCAACTCCTGGAATTGTTTTTAGTCTCTCGATCACGTTCTGCCGGAAAGAAGGGATGCGCTCCTTAGGAAAATTGAGGCCGTTAAATCCGATGCTCGCGATCAATACTCCGTTCGCTTGAAATCCCGGATTCAAGGTGGACAGGTTGCTCAGCGTTCTTACGAACAGCATTGCTCCAATAATCAGAGCCAGGGCAAGCGCCATCTGTGAGGCCATCAGCATGCGGCGCAAACCGAAACGCTGGCGATTCGCGGTGAGGCCACGCCCGCTAGTCTTGAGCGATTCGGCTGACGCGTTTCGCGTGGCTCGCAATGCCGGAGTCAATCCAAAAAGAAGACAGGTGAGCGTGCCGAGTCCGGCAGTGAATGCGAGCACGCGCCAGTCTGCATGCAGATCCATGGTGACCGATCCCGACTCCGTGCTGAGCAGTGCTAGCAGCAAATGGCTCAGCCGTGTCGCTAGCAGCAAACCAACAATCGCGCCCATTCCGGCTATCGACAGGCTTTCGGTCATGAGCTGCGCGATGACGTGTCCTCGAGACGCGCCGATCGCGAGACGCAGCGCGATGTCGCGTTCACGGGCGCTGGCGCGGGCCAGCATGAGATTGGCGAGGTTCGCACAGGCAATGAGCAGCACCACTCCGGCAATCGCCTGGAGGAATAACAGCGGGTCCGAATAGCTCTCACGCAAATAGGATTGGCCGTTTCCCGCCGGGAGCGCGATCAGCCTCGATGCCAGATAAGGTTTCACGCTCACCGGCGGATAATTGGGGGCGAGCGTTGCGCGAAATATTCCCGGCGAAAGAGAATTGAAGTAGGCATCGACCTTCGCGAGGGGCGTCCCGTCAGGAACGCGGCCCATCACGTCGAGCCACCAGTTGGTGGAGGAATCGAGCGTGGTGCCCTTGCCATGCATAACAGCTTCCGAGCAAATCGGAAGGGCGACATCGAACGTGTTTCCTACTTCAAGACCGAAGAAGCCGGCAGGGGTGACGCCGATCACTTCTATCGGATGGCCGTCCAGCATGAGCTTGCTGCCGATCGCCGAAGCCTGTCCCGCAAACTGACGATGCCAATACCCATCGCTGATCACAGCACCGGGCAAGCCGCATCCGCGGCGATCGTCTTTCGCGGAGAAGAGCCGGCCTGATGCGGGCGAGATACCCAACACGTCGAAGAATCCGCCGCTCACCCACAGGCCTTGGACGCGGCGAGGCTCGCCTTCGGTGGACGTGTCGAACTCTTCGGCGCCCCACGCGAAGACGCCGGACAGCATCGATTGCCGGCCGCGGATCTGCTCCCAGATCGGATTCGTAATGCCCGGATAACGCGGGAAATTTCCACGTGCTCCCTTCATGTCCGGCATCTGAATATCGACTAATTGTTGTGGATCTTTGACGGGCAACATACGCAATCGGACGGCGTCGATCAATTGAAAAATGGCGGTGTTGGCGCCGATGCCGAGAGCCAGGGAGAGCACTGCAACGGTGGTGAATCCTGGGCTTTTGCGCAAAACGCGCACCCCGATGCGCAGGTTCCTTATAAGGTTCTCGACGCCCAGAGTGCCGCGGGCGTCGCGGGTTTGTTCCTTGGTCTGCTCGATTCCGCCGAGCGATAGACGCGCGCGCCGAGCCGCTTCTGCGGGCGTCGATCCGGCAGTTAAATATTTGTCTGTCTCGCGTTCGAGGTGGAAACGAATCTCGTCGTCCAACTCTCGATCCACGGCGCGGCCTCGCAGGAGGGCGCGCAGGCGATATAACAGGTCACTCAACATATCGGGCCGGTCTCCCCTATTGCTTCTACAAGAATGTTACCTCTACGTCCTGTCGAAGCGCAAGGGGAATTAAAGTCGGCCGGAGGCTCCTCCCGCGGGATCGTGATTTCGGTACACCTGAGCACCCACGTCCGACATCAAATCGTAGCCAACACCGGGATTCCGGGTCGATTGGCAGCCGATCGGGATGGTCTAGTCTTGAGGGAGGCATTTGTGGATTTCCGTTCCGCGCGTAAATGGCGTGCAGCATTTATCCAGGTGTGTCTCGGAGCCGTGATCGGCGGTTGCCATTCTCCAGGCGCGCGCCGCGAACCGGCCATCGAGTTCACCAAGCTTCCGCCGGCCGGCGAAGGCAGCCCTTTCAAACTCGACACGATTGAAGGGCGAGTTTCCGGCGCACAAGCCGGACAGCGCATCGTAGTGTTCGCCAGAGCGGGATTGTGGTGGGTGCAGCCGCTCGCCGACCGGCCGTTTACTGAAATTCACGGCTCTAGCTGGCGAGGGACGACGCATCCGGGAAACGCGTATGCGGCGCTGCTCGTCGAACCGGGCTACAAACCTCCGCCCACCACCAAGACGCTGCCTGAAGCGGGAGGCAACGTGTTGGCCGTGGCAGTTGCGGAAAGCGCTACGCTCGCCCATCCCGCTGTCAAGACCCTGCATTTCAGCGGCTATGAGTGGGAGATCCGGCAGACTGCGAGCGAACCCGGCGGTGCGCGAAATCTCTACGATCCCGCCAACGCCACGGTAGACGAGAAGGGATACCTGCATCTGCGCATTGCGAAAAAAGGCAACGACTGGACTAGCGCCGAAGCGATTCTCACCCGCAGTCTGGGATATGGATCCTATAGCTTCGTAGTGCAAGACGTGTCTCAATTGGAGCCCGCCGCCGTTCTCAGTATCTCGATCTGGGACAATACCGGTCCATCGCGTGAGATGGATATTGAAACCAGCCGCTGGGGCGAATCCAATAGCAAGAACGCGCAGTACGTAATTCAGCCTTATTACGTACCGGCGAACGTTGTGCGCTTCATGGCTCCGCCTGGCGTAATTACGTATTCGTTTTTATGGTCGCCCGGCCGCGCGTTGTTTAACACCGTACGCGGGCCGGCTTCGAGAGCGGGCTCCGTTAATGTCTCCCAACACGTTTTTACATCCGGAATTCCCTCGCCCGGCCAGGAGTCGACCCATATCAACCTCTATGTATTCGACAATAAAAAGAATCCATTGAAGCATGAGTCGGAGGTGATCGTTGAGAACTTCGAATACCTCCCGTGACGTGTGCCTCTTGACTTACCGCGGAGTCCTGGCGGTCTGTCTGGCCCTCTCTTTTGCACGCCTAGCCTATGCGATCGATCCGAACCGCCTGATGTCGCAGTACGTTCACGACCGTTGGGGAGCGGAGCAGGGGTTTCCGCGCGGTCCCGTCTACGCCATCGCGCAGACGCCCGACGGTTACTTGTGGTTCGGCATGGAGGAAGGACTTATCCGTTTCGATGGAG
The DNA here is from genome assembly GCA_049514735.1 of Bryobacteraceae bacterium. Classification (GTDB taxonomy): domain Bacteria; phylum Acidobacteriota; class Terriglobia; order Bryobacterales; family Bryobacteraceae; genus JAICMB01. The sequence continues at coordinate 10,488 of JBEKUT010000019.1, read as the reverse complement.
TAAATTTTCTGAAGGTGCGAGACGACTCCAAGTCTTTCAATGTGACCAGTGTTCTGGGCTTAATGGCGGACAACGATGGTAACCTGTGGCTCCGCATGGAACGTTCCAATCTGGTGCGGTACCGCAACGGCGTTTTTGAGAATCCACCCATAGCAGGTCCCGATCAACGTTTCGGCATCACGGAGATGTCCAGGACAGACGCGGGCGATCTGCTGGTGTCTCTGCCGCAAGGAGGAGTGGTCTCTTATCGGCAAGGTAAATTCGATATTCTAGCGTCCGGCGAATTACCGCGCACGCCGATTCTTTCCATGGTCCAGACAACCGGCGGCGATATATGGGTGGGAACGCGGGACGCGGGACTCTTCCGGCTAAATGGCCGGCGCGCCGACGCCATAACTAAGGGAATACCCGATCCAAAGATCAATTGTCTTCTGCTGGACGGTAAAGAGACATTGTGGGTTGGCACCGATACGGGCATCGCACGCTGGAATGGAACAGAACTCACCGCGCCAGCCATTCCGGAGCCGTTAAACCGATTCCAGGCTCTTGCGATGGTGAAGGACCGCGACGGAAATATCTGGATCGGCACCGATTCCAAGCTTCTGCGGCTCAATTCACAAGGGCTAACTGCTTTCGCGGACAATGCGCCGGGCCATGCCATAACATCCGTCTTTGAGGATCGCGAAGGAAGTCTGTGGATCGGAAGCACGGATGGGATCGAACGTCTGCGCGACAGCGCCTTTGTCTCTTATTCGCCCGCCGAAGGGTTACCAACCGACGGCAGTAATCCAGTATTTGTCGATTCGGACAATCGCACCTGGTTCCCACCGATCGAGGGTGGTTTGTGGTGGATGAAGGACGGCCGGCACGGACAAGTTACGGAGGCCGGATTAAACCGGGACGTGGTGTATTCAATCGCCGGCAGGAAGGGTGAATTGTGGCTCGGAAGGCGTCACGGCGGATTAACGCAATTACGCTTTGAGCCGGGTGGATTCACCAGCGCCACCTATACCAAGGCCGACGGACTGGCTCAAAACAGCGTATTCGCGGTACACCAGTGTCGCGATGGAACGGTCTGGGCCGGAAATCTAAGCGGCGGTGTCAGCGAACTTCGCAACGGGAAATTTAAAACCTACACATCCGAAGACGGCTTGGCGTCGAATACCATTTTTTCGATTCTGGAAGGCGCCGATGGCACGATGTGGTTCGCGACGCCGGCCGGTTTGAGCGCTTTTTCCAATGGCAAATGGCGAACGTTTACCGCCCAGGATGGGCTGCCTTCGGAAAAAGTGAACTGTCTGTTTGAAGATTCAAAAGACACGCTCTGGGCGGGAACGGCGGCTGGCCTGGCATACCAGGCGTCACAAGGGTTTCAACTTGCGAATGGAATGCCGGGGTCGTTGCGGGATCGGATATTCGGTCTTGCGGAAGATAGATTCGGATCGCTGTGGGTGTCCACTGCAAATCATGTACTGCGAGTGAGGCGCGAAGCTCTGCTGCGCGAGACGCTTTCCGAGGGAGATATCGGAGAGTATGGACTCGGCGATGGCCTCCGTGGCGTGGAAGGGGTGAAGCGGCATCGCTCCGTAGTCACGGATCAGCTCGGACGGATCTGGTTCTCGATGAACCTCGGCATATCCGTGGTCGATCCGGCCCGCATAACCGGCGCGTCGGCGCCCGTGATCGTCCACGTACAATCCATCATGGCCGATGGAAGCGCGATCGACCTGCGCGGACCGGCACATATCCCGGCATCGCGGCAAAGGGTCGTCATCGGCTATGCCGGCCTGGGTCTCGCCGTTCCGGAGCGCGTGCGCTTCCGGTACACACTGGAAGGATTCGATCATGGCTGGAGCGAGCCGGTGGCGTCGCGCGAGGCTGTCTATACTAATCTTAGTCCTGGTCCGTATCGCTTCCGTGTGATTGCGAGCAATCCCGATGGCATCTGGAACAGCACCGAAGCATCCGTCCGATTTCAAATTGAACCGGCCTTTTGGCAGACCTGGTGGTTTCGCCTTAGCGTTTTGCTGGCGTGCATGCTGGCGATTCTGGCCATTTACCGTTTCCGCCTGCATCAACTCACGCGGCAACTCAATCTTGGTTTCGAAGAACGGCTCGCGGAACGTACGCGTATCGCACAAGAACTGCACGATACCTTGCTGCAGGATTTCCTGAGCGTCTCCATGCAACTGCATGTCGCTGTCGCGGATATCAAGGAGGATTCGGCGGTGAAGCCGGTGCTGGGCCGCATTCTGCCATTGATGTCGCGTGTGATCGATGAGAGCAGGAAGGCGGTGCGGGGTCTGCGGTCGCCTTATGACAACTCTTTCAATCTGGAGCAGGCGTTTTCCAGATTCCGGCAGGAAAGCGGCATCGGCGCGGGAATCGATTTTCGTGTCATTGTCGAGGGTTCGGAGCGGCAGTTGCATCCTGTTCTGCGCGATGAAGTTTACCGCATCGGAAGAGAAGCGTTGCTTAACGCTTTCCGTCACTCTCACGCCCGGAATATTGAAATTGAAATCGAGTATGCGTCCAGCCGCTTACGCGTTATGGTGCGCGACAACGGCTGCGGAATCGACCCTCAAGTGATCGCCGCGGGCAGTGAAGGACATGCGGGGCTCCCGGGTATGCGCGAGAGGGCGGAGAGAATCGGCGGCCAACTACATATCTGGACCAGCGCTAAGGGCGGAACGGAAATAGAACTGTCCGTCCCGGGGCAAATTGCCTATCAAGGCCGGGGCTCTCATGGGATATGGAGACGATTTTTTATGCGCCGCCCCGCTAGCGTAGTAACGCGGCAAGACGCCGGAACACTGGAGGAAAAGTGAGCGAGCAGGAGCGTATCCGAATCTTGAGTGTCGACGACCATCCACTCCTCCGCGAGGGGATTGCCTTGATTGTCAACAACCAGCCAGACATGCTGATGGTGGGTCAAGCATCGACTGGGGCGGAAGGGGTTAAGAAGTTTCGCGAGCACCGGCCCGATGTCACCCTAATGGATCTGAGACTTCCCGATCTGAGCGGCATTGACGCTATGATCGCCATCCGGACGGAGTTTCCCGAAGCGCGCGTCATCATGCTGACCACCTTCGAAGGAGACGTCGAGATCCAGCGCGCTTTGGAGGCTGGAGCGCGCGGTTACATGATCAAGAGCATGCCGCCGCGTGAACTTCTGGAGGTAATCCGGCAGGTTCATGCCGGAAAGAAGCGCGTCCCTCCGCAGGTGGCCGCATATCTAGCCGAACATTATAGCGACGAATCCCTTACTCCGCGCGAGATCGGCGTTCTACAGCATGTCGCGGGCGGGAATAGGAATCGCGATATCGCGGAACGGCTTTTCATCTCGGAAGAGACCGTCAAGGTTCATATCAAGCACATTATGGGCAAGCTCGGGGCTAGTGACCGGACGCAGGCGATCGCTATCGCAGTGAGACGCGGAATCATCCAACTGTGAAAAATACCAGGATATTTTAATTTTGCTATAGCTCAGACGAGTCACTCTGTTGCATAATCTGATGAGATGGCAATCCAAACTAATAGCTTGAACAGTGAGTTGCTGAATGCCGCTATTCTGGGATTAGAAGCGCAGAAGCGGAAGATCGAGGAGCAATTAGACCAGGTCCGGGCATTGCTCGGCATCCGGCCGGATGGACAGAAGCGCCGGGGCAGGCCGCCGAAGAATGCGGCGGACGCAATCGGTTCAGACGCCTCTTTAGTTGCCGGGGCTCCTCGAAAGCGGCGGCGTTTCAGCGCTGAAACGCGCGCTAAGATGGCCGCCGCACAACAGAAGCGCTGGGCAGTTGCCAAGGGACAAAGCAGCGCCCCTGCGGCAGCGGCGCCTAAGAAACGGAAGCTGAGCGCGGCAGGCCGCAAGCGGATCATCGAAGCGACCAAGAAACGCTGGGCGGAGTACAAGGCCAAAAAAGCAGCTTCATAATTCTAAACTGGCCTATGGAAATACGCGCCCTTGTTGAAAGCGATGCCGCGGCCTGGTGGAGCATCAGACTGGAATCGCTTGAGAACGAACCGTGGGCGTTCGGCAAGGCCGTTGACGAGCACCGCGCGACCGCGGTTGAAACAATAGCGCTCCGCTTTCGTGACGCGCCGGTTGGGAGCCTCTACCTGGGGGCTTTCGAAGACGGCATTCTTGCCGGCATGGCGACTTTCATTAGGGAAGCGGGGCTGAAGGAGAGACACAAGGGGCGCATTTATGGAGTCTATGTAACCCCTGCGCATCGGCGCCGGGGCGTGGGAAGGGAGTTGATCGCCACCCTTCTCGAAAAAGCGCGGCAGGATTCGTCGTTAGAACAAATCCTATTGTCAGTGGGCACGTGTCAGGATGCGGCCAGGCACTTATACCGGGGCTTTGGCTTCGAGACGTACGGGACGGAGCCGCACGCCCTGAAGGTGGGCGGCAGGTATATTGACGAGGATCATATGATCCTGCGAATTACCTAACAGACCGCGGGTCTTAATGTTCCTGGTTTGTCGGATTCGGCTGCTGGTCCTGGTTACGGTAACGCTTCATCAGGAAGTCCACCACCGCCGGGCGCTCCTCCGGATCGATCTTCCCGTTATGGTTGCGGTCGAAGGCGTTGAGTAACATCTTTAACTTCGCGGCCTGCTCCGGAGGAAGCGCGTTTTCGTCGATGCCGTTCTCGAGCATCGAGGCTACAAATTCGGCGCGTGTTCCACGGCGGAACTCAGCCACGTCTGCCGGAGTATCGAGCGTCACGGAGACAAACGCGAAAGCCATCTCATTGGTGGTCTGTTCGCCGAATTTGACTTCGCGCGGCGGATTGCTGGGATTGTGCGGGTTCCCGGCCGAATTGTCGTAGGTATACTGCATTTCGAGCCTGGTGTCTTTTGGCAGCTTCACGGGCGAGGCATAGCGGTACGCGCCCTGCCAATTAAAGTCCCAGTCTTTGATCCAAATGAGCGGCCGCACCGTGCCATCGGGAAGGTGCGCATCCACCTTCATGTCTTTGCAAAGGTAGTGGGCGTGGGGAAAAATCGCGATGGCTTCGACGTCCATCGGCAGCGTGCCGGAAGCCTTGACGACATAGCTGCCGTCGCCGGCGGGAATGTCAATTTTCTCGTTGCCGAGGACAAACAAGGTGAGACCTTTCGTCGGCGGCTCCTTAGCGAACGTCAAACCTACAATGGACCGGTCCTCCTCCGGTTTGCCATCCAGATGATAATGGATCTGCAATACCAGGTCGGAGCCCTTCTTGATGGTGTGAGCGACCCCGGGCCGCGCCATCGCTGGCTGGGCGCCAGGAGCCCATCCTCCCAGCGATCCGGTGATATCCAGGCCCGGACCGCCGACGCAGGAGTAACCTTGACCTGGAACTGTCTCTCGCTTGCGCGCCTCGCCGCCCGAGTCGAGAAAGAGAATGGCATGGTGAACGATGCGTGGGTTGCCGGCGCGAAATTCCACCATGTTCACATACTCATCCTCTTTGGCATTTAGCGGAATGACGAAGCAGCGGAACTCGTCAGGACCCTCGGCTGCCACCGTATAGGGCGCTGTCATTTTGAGCACCTGGTCCGGCTCGCCTCCCAGCCAGCCGGTAGAAAACTTCGGTGGCATGGGCTTACTAGCCGGATCGCCTTCCGGTGCGCCATGCATGGCCCAGTCGCGAATCAAGGCGATTTGCCCGTCCGTGAGTCTGCGCTCGTCCAGGAATTCGCCATAGCCGGGCGTAGCTTTCCACGGTGGCATCACGCGAGCCTGTGTAATAGCCGCGATTTGTTTCGCTCGCTTGGCCGCGTCGTCGTAAGTCAACAGCGCGAACGGCGCCACCTCGCCGGGTCGATGACAGTTCGAGCAGTTCTTATAAAGAATCGGCGCGATGTCGCGATTGAAGGTAGGTACCTCGACAGTCTTAGGTGTGCCGGCCGCCGCTGCGAATCGCAGACAGGCCAAAGCGGAGATCGTGATCGCAAATCGCATTAATTGACTCCAGGGATGGCGCAGCCAAGCACCTTAGTAACTGGATGCGCCACCGGCTTGCCTTCCAGAATAGCGTCGAGGGCATCGTGCAAATCGTTTTCCGTCGGCTGATAGCGGGTCTTGCCGAAATCGACAAACCTGTTATCCACGCGCCCGCGATAAAGTACCTGGCCGCCGGGCCCCAGAATCACCGCTTCGGGCGTCGATCGCGCGCCCGTCTCACGCGCCAGAACCTGGTGTGGGTCGAGCAAGGCCGCAAAGGGCGTCTTAAAATCCTCGTCGTGCTTGCGCACCGTTGCCGCGGTCTCCGACGGATCGGAATATACATTGAAGAACGCAATACCGCGCGAAGAAAATTCCTGGTACAGCCGAGCCAGCACGGGGGCGTACGTATTGGAATTGGGACAATCCGTCGCGACGAAAATGAAAACGGCCGCTTTGTACTGGTGCAGGTCCGCGCTGGTATACGTCTTACCATTGGCATCTTCGAGAGAGAAGTCGGCAGCCATGGCGAGCGCACATGCCAAGGCAAAGCTGACGATACGCAAAAATCTACTATGCACGGCCCCTCTTTAATATTTTACGCTACGAATCGCGTGGGCGAGTTACAAAACGCCAATGCGGCCAGCGATGCGCCACGAAGTCATATCCGCAATCGCAGCGTGACCCGTCCGGTGGATTTATAAGACCCGCAGACCGGGAAATCCATAAGCCTCCTCCCAGGGTTCCCCGAGATTAAGCCAGTTCGAGCCGTTTCAGCTTTATTCGGTCGCTGTCTACTTGCGCCAGTTCGTATTGCGCCTGCTGCACCAGCCAGCTTTCGGCGCTACCGCCGAAAACCTTGGACAGACGCACGGCCATCTCGGGAGAGATGCCTCGCTTCTCATTCACCAGTTCCGAGAGCGTGGTCCGCGTGACGCCGAGTGCCGCGGCTGCGTCCGTGATGCTCAACCCCAACGGCTCAATGCACTGACGAAATACGAAACCTCCGGAGTGAGGCGGGTTTTTCATAGCCATGCTCAATATTCGAACCGTAACGCGTTACGCGACGCGTGTCAAACGTCAGTGTAGCCCAGCCCCGCGATTTCACCCACGCTAGAATCGAACGAGTTCCAAATGAAAAACTCATTCCTGCTCCTCTGCGCCTGCGCATCCGCTTTCGCCTTTCAACCCGGCCGGGCGGCGGACGTCGCCCGCTGGGAACGCGAGGCCGGCAGAGTCACTATTATCCGGGACGACTGGGGCATCGCCCATATCTATGCTCGAACGAATGCCGACACGGTTTTCGGAACCATGTACGCGCAGGCCGAGGACGACTTCAATCGCGTCGAGACCAATTACATCAACGCCATGGGCCGGCTTGCCGAGACAGAAGGCGAATCGAAAATTTATCAGGATCTGCGCATGAAGCTCTTCATCGACCCTCAGGCGGCGATGAAGAATTACGAGGCCAGCCCCGCGTGGTTGAAGGAACTGATGAATGCCTTCGCGGACGGCTTGAATTATTACTTATTCAAGCATCCTGAAGTGAAGCCGCGAGTGATCCAGCGCTTTGAACCTTGGATGGCACTCACTTTCACCGAAGGCAGCATCGGGGGTGACATCGAGCGAGTGAACCTGACGCAGCTTCAGGAATTCTATGACAAAGGGAGTCACGCGACGCCGACGGCCGACACCCGACTCGTCGAGCCGGGCGGGTCGAACGGCATCGCCATCGCTCCCTCGAACACGCGTGCGCACCATGCTCTCCTATTAATCAATCCGCATACTTCGTTCTTCTTCCGATCCGAGTTGCAGATGGTGAGCCAGGAGGGGCTGAATGCCTACGGCGCGGTCACCTGGGGTCAGTTCTTCATTTATCAGGGCTTCAACGATCATGCCGGATGGATGCATACGACCAGCGGCGTCGATGCGGTGGACGAGTATCTGGAGACGGTCACGAGGCGCGGCGATCGTTTTTATTATCGGTACGGAAAAGAAGAGCGTCCGGTGATGGCAACCGAGATCGTCGTGCAATACCGGACCGCCAACGGCATGGCGGAAAAGAAGTTTACCGTGTACCGCACTCACCACGGACCGATAGTCCGCGAACTGAACGGTAAGTGGATAAGTATCCGCCTGATGCAGGAGCCGATTAAAGCGCTCACGCAATCCTACACACGCACGCTCGCGAAAGACTATAAATCGTTCCGGCAAACGATGGAGCTGAAAGCCAACTCGTCGAACAACACTGTCTTCGCCGATTCAGACGGCGACATTGCCTATTTCCACGGCAACTTCATCCCCCGGCGCGATACCAGTTTCGATTGGACCAAGCCGGTTGATGGTAGCAATCCGGCTACGGAGTGGCAGGGGTTGCTGAACGTTGACGAGACGCCGCACTTGCTGAACCCGAAGAACGGCTGGCTCTATAACGTCAACAATTGGCCGTGGTCCGCCGCGGGCGCCAGCAGTCCGAAGAAGGAAGATTATCCGGTTTATGTCGAGACAGGCGTGGAATCGGCGCGCGGCCTCCACGCGATTCGCCTACTCCGCGACACGAAAGACTTCACACTGGATTCACTCATTGCGGCGGCGTACGACAGTTATCTGCCGTGGTTCGAAAAAACGATTCCCGCCCTAGTCAAGAGCTGGGACGATGCCCCATCCAGCAATCCTTTGAAATCGAAGTTGAGCGGCCAGATCGATTTCTTACGCCATTGGGACTTGCGGTGGGGCGTGACATCGGTTCCCACATCGCTGGCCGTGTTCTGGGGCGAAGACATGCGCCACCGCGCCGCAGAGAACGCGCGCGCCTCCGGCATGTCGGTAGAAGACTACATCGTCACCAAAGTGCCGCCCAGTCAATTGCTCGACTCGCTCGATGCAGCCTCGGACAAACTGCAAGCGGATTTTGGCGCCTGGAACACTCCGTGGGGCGACATCAATCGATATCAGCGCCTCACCGGCGACCTCGTGCAACCGTTCTCAGACTCCCAGCCGAGCATCCCTGTCGGGTTCACCTATTCGCAATGGGGCTCTCTAGCGTCCTTCAGCGCGCGGCGGTATCCCAAGACAAAAAAATGGTACGGGACCGGCGGCAACAGCTTCGTGGCGGCCGTCGAGTTCGGAGAGCGCGTTCGCGCCAAGGCCGTCACCGCGGGCGGAGAGAGCGGCCATCCCTCATCGCCACACTTCAATGACGAAGCGCAGCGCTACAGCACCGGCGAGTTGCGCGACGTTTACTTCTACCGCTCGCAGTTAGCGGGGCATACCGAAAAGACGTATCATCCTGGAAACTGAATTGAAATCGGGAGACGCGAACTCACTCTGGACACAAACACAAAATGGCGTTAGAATCCCAAACCAGAGGAGAACCATGAAAAGAATCGTTACCATAGCAGCCATCTGCGTGGCCTTCGTTGCCGGAGCAGCCTTCGCGGACAGAGTTCACGATTGGCACGATCTGGATGAAGTGCACAAACATGTCATTGAGGCGATCCATGAGATGGAGCGCGCCCGCGCCGCGAATCACTACGACATGGCCGGACACGGCGCCAAGGCGGAGGAGCATTTGCGGGCCGCCGAACATGAGCTTCACGACGCGGTGGAGGCCGCAAAGCGGAATTAAGCTATGACGGATCGTCAGCGTTCCGGGTCCTCTCTCTCTGCCGATTCGACAATTTCGTCGATCACTTCCGGACGCGGCGTATTCATGTCCGGCTCTTCGGAGGCTTCCGGCGGAGCCGGTGCCTGATCGGGTGCGAACAGCTCAGGCAAAGACCTTACAAGTTCATCGTGGCTCATCTCCGCCGCCACTTCTGAAACCATCATTGGACCAGGCGTTTCCGGTTGCGGATCGGTACCCGGCATCGGCGAGGGATCGGTGTGTGGCAGCGGCTCCGGATCGGGTTGGGGCAGAGGCTCGGGCTGCGCCGGCGGCAACGGGTCGGGCAGCGTAGGCGGAATAAAGGACCGCTCAGGTTCGCTCGCCGTCAACGGCACCTCGCATTCGCAGCAATCGCTACAGCGTTTACAGCGCATGCAGCGATGGTTCGCGCACGTGTCCTTGGTGCAATACACGCAGATATCGTGAGAAGTCTCTCCGCAGATGCTGCAGACGAAGGTCGCTGTTTCGGTCACTTGCTGGTTCCTTTGGTTACGGTGGACTTATTTACAGAGGACTGACGCATCAGCGACGCCCGGCAGCGCTGCGCTTCTTTATCGGCGATTTGAAATTCCTGTTCCTTCTCGGTCGCCAGCTCGCGGATGTACTCCCGCAGGCGGTCGCGATTGCCGCTGTTCTCGTTCACAATGCCCTGCATGAGATCCGCTACAGCCGGATTTTGATACTTGCGAATGCCCTGGATCAACGACCCCAGCATCGCATCCGTCGATTGCATCCGGAAGTAGGTATCCAGCGCGAGCGTCAAACGGTCCGGCTGCTTCGAGAAGGCATCGCTCGATTGCAGCAGGTAGCCCAATTCCGCGCTGGCGCTTTTCCACTGTGCAATGTAAGCAGTGGGCGCGCCTTTCGATACCCAGGTATCCGG
>JBEKUT010000018.1:0-30383 GCA_049514735.1 Bryobacteraceae bacterium | reverse complement strand
GTCCGAAACGAGCACAAAAACCGAGCCGCCGTCGGGGCTGAAGATGGGTGCCGAAACCCCGCGGTTGAGCTGCGCGGTAATCACTCGTGGCGCGCCCCCGTCGACCGGTACAACGGCCAGCCGGTTCAGATTGTACGCGCTGAATTTTGGATCGCTCCCCTGCGTGTATGCAATCAATTTGCTATCGCGGCTCCACGCCAGCCGGCCGCCATCCGGTCCTGGGAATGTCGTCAGCTTGCGCGGCGCGGCGCCGGCCTTCGCGTCCACAACGAACACGTCGGTGTTTTCCGACCGGTCCGGGTCTTGCTCATGATTGCTCACGAAAGCGATCTTTGCGCCATCGGGCGACAGGACGGCATTGGTCTCCTCGTATTTATCGCCGGAGGTGATCGTCTCTAACTTCCTGCTTTCGATGTCAAACAAATAAATGTGGCTGTGTTTCGTGCCGCTCAGATAGCCTTGGATGTCTTCTTTGAAGTGATAACGGTCGAGAACGATCGGCTTCGGAGGCTTCGGGGGAGCGCCTGCTTTCGGCGTCTCATTGTCGGCTTCGGGATCGTCGCTCTCGCGCATCAGCAGCAATAGCTTCTTGGAATCCTGCGACCATTGATATTCGGAAATTTTCGAACTCTTGATATCGGTGAGTTGGCGCGCTTCGCCGCCACGCCGGTCGAGCGCCCAGACCTGGTTGCCCTTCGCTTTGCCCGGCCTTGACGAGGTGAACGAAATGTATTTCCCGTCCGGGCTCCATTTGGGCGACCCTTCGGACTCCGGGCTGTTGGTAAGTTGGACGGTCTGCGTGCCGTCCCAACTGACCATCCACACATCGGTGTCGCGCTTGTCCTCTTGCTTGTCAATGCTCGAGACGGTGTAGGCGATCCATTTGCCGTCGGGCGAAACCGCGGGACTGGCGACATCGTGAAGACGATTGAGGTCGTCCAATTTTATGGGACGTTTGGCGGCCGGGGCCGTCTGCGCCACCAGCGATGCGGCGAGGAAGCAGACGAACCCGTAGCGAAGAGCGCGCGAAATCATTGGGTGCAGTCTAGCACGGCGCGATTTCCGTCCTCTTATATTAGATCCAGCCGTTGCTGTGCGGGTGGCGCGGGCGGCTTCTCCGAAAGTTCGCGGCGTTGATGCCGCAGCATCGCGGCGAGCAACTGCCATGTTGGACCGGGAGTGTCCCGCCATGGCGCGGGTACACGTACGATGCAATATGTTTGCGTCTCCGGATTGAAGTTGAAGAAGCCTGCGTGCCGTTGATAGAGGCGCTTCCATTCAGCGGGAGTGGCCCGTCCCGCTTCCACTAAGCCGCATTCGGCGGGGATCTCACTGACGTCGACCAGGCCGGCGGCCGTCACGAAATAGAATTCATTCGAGTAGCGCATGCCGATACGGCGTTTGAGCGGCTGCTTCAACTCCGACAGAAAATCGGATCGCGACGTCTTCACCTCGTAGCAGATCCGTTTCATCGCGGTGTGGGGCAGGGAATTGAGCGCGAAGCCGTCGAGCCGCTGCACGCTGCCGTTCCGCTTGCTGGTGCCGACACGGAGTTCGCGCAGAAACAGCCATTCGTAGGACGTGGCATGGCAGGCCGCCTCGACAATATCGAGCAACGCCGAACAATCCAATTGCGGGCTTAAAACAACTGCCGATCCTGCCATGCCGAGGACGCTTTCCGCGAAGTTAGGTGAGCGGCCAGCCTTTGCGAAACACCGGCTTCAAATACTTGTTCGCATCGGGATTGTTCGAGAATCGCATCTTCGCGGCATCCCACTCCAACTTTCCCTCGACGCGAAGAGCGACGACGCCAAGCAGCATCCACTCGACAAATGGAGCCGCGACGTTGAAATTAGAACAGGCGGGATCGCCGCCTTTGCAGGCGCGGATCCAATCCTGATAGTGTCCTGGCGAGCGCGTCAGCAGAGGCTGCGGGAACTGGTAATCCTTCATCTTCTCGACGGGGATCAGGCGGGTTTGTTCGCCGTACGTGCCGGTCGTGATCATGCCTTTGTCGCCAATGAACAAGCTGCCATCGGGCTTGGGCACGAAAGCGTCCGGATCGTTCTTCTCTTTTTCAAAGGTCTCGAAGTTAAACACGCGTCCGATCATTCCCGTGAAGGGGCGTGGGCGCGGCGGACCCGAAGGCGGAGCGGCAGATCCACCGGCAGGCGGACGGTAGGGATGGCCAGGCAGGTCGCCGAGCAGTTCGCCCTCGGGCACTCCTTCGATCTTAGGGGTTTCCTTCATGCCGTCATGCCAGAAAATCTTGACCGGCGGCATGTTTCCGCGCGCCGGAAAATCATATTGGATGATGGAGGCCTTCGGGAACATGAAATCGCTTATGCCTTCCTTATGGATGCACTCGACACTGGTAGGCGCCCCGAGTTGCAGCGCCAAATTAGGAGCGCCTAGGATGTGGCAGGCCATGTCGCCCAGGGCGCCGCATCCGAAATCGTAGAACCCGCGCCAGTTGAAGGGCTGATAAAAATTGCCATACGGCGTCGGATAGCCGGGCCCGCCGATCGTGAAGGGCCGCTTCTCCGCGCTGCCGAGCCAAAGGTCCCAATCGAGCGTATCGGGTACCGGGTCGGCCGGCGGGATCGCAGTCAACCCTTGCGGCCACATCGGGCGATCGGTCCAGGCGTGCACTTCCGTCACGTTGCCGATTTCACCAGCCCAAATCATTTCGGCCGCTTGCCGTGTGCCCTCATTCGAGTAGCCCTGGTTGCCCATCTGCGTGGCGACCTTATATTTATTGGCCGCCTCCATCATCTGGCGCGCTTCCCAAACGGTGCGGACCAAGGGCTTCTGGACGTACACATGCTTGTTCCGTTCCATGCACCACATGGCTGCGGTGGCGTGCATGAAATCGGGAATGGTGACGATGACGGCATCTATATTGCTGCCCTGCTCGTCGAGCATCTTGCGAAAATCTCTGTACTTCGCGGCCTTGTCAAAGCGGTTGAACATGTGAGCCGCTTGCTTGTCGTCCACATCGCACAGTGCAACGATGTTCTCCGCCGAGCAGCCATTGATGTCGCTGGCGGCCTTGCCCCCAGCGCCGATCGAAGCGATATTCAACTTCTCGTTGGGCGATTTATAGCCCAGGGCTTTCAATGAAGGCACGCCTCCGAATCCGGCCATGGGAACCGCGCCGGCTAGAAGGGAGCCGAAGAAAAAATACCGCCTGTTGCACTCGTATGCCAAAGCCAACCTCCACTAACAGTCTATCCCCGCGAGTAATTATACGCCCGGGCGCATCCAATCCGCCGCCCGTTACGTATTACTAACTTGAGATTCGTAGCACAGTTGGCTAGTATTACGAAAGCTCGATTCTTGCTATCCAAACGGGAGGCCACGATTACGCAGACGCCGATTACGCTCTTCGTGGTTGTTATTCTCTCGGGGTCCTGCGCGTGGGGATTCGCTGCAAGCAGCGTGGCCGGCGTCGTGAAAGACCCGAGCGGCGCGGCGATTCCCGGGGCTACGCTCAAACTCATCAATACCGCGTTGAAGACCGAATTCAAAACCACGTCCGATGCGCAGGGCTCCTATTCCTTCCCTGCGCTCGCCGTCGGGCATTACGATCTGACGATTGAAGCCCTCGGATTCCAGAAACAGCAGAAGAAGAATCTCACCGTCGATACCGATGCCGCGCTTCGTCTTGATGCCGTGATGGAGTTAGGGCAACGCGCCGACACAGTCACGGTTGTTGAATCGGAGGCTGCCGTCCAGACACAGCCCGACACAGTGGCGACGCATCTGGGCGAGGTGGTTTCCGACAGACAGATAGAAGCCCTGCCTCTGAACGGCCGCAGCTACACGGATCTCCTGGCGATTCAGCCGGGCGTGAGTCCCGTAACGACGCTGACACCGACTTCGGTGATCATGGCAGGAGTCACGGGCACCATCAATCCTTCCGGCGATCTGAATCCAGGCGATGTCTCCATCAACGGGCAGCGCGAATCGGCGAATGGATTCATGATGAACGCCGTCGACGTTCAGGAACACATGAACGGTGGAACTTCCGTAATCCCGAACCTGGACTCAATCCAACAGTTTCGAGTCCTTACTAACAATTTCGACGCCGAATATGGAAATTATAACGGCGGGATGATCGATGTAGTTACTAAGTCCGGCAGCGATGCCAGTCACGGCGACGTATTCGAGTTTCTGCGCAACACCGGCCTGGACGCCCGGAATTTCTTCGATAACACACGAGGCGCCTTCCAGCAGAATCAGTTTGGCGGAGTGATGGGCGGTCCGATCAAGAAGGATAAGGTGTTCTTTTTTGTCGATTACCAGGGAACGCGAACAACGGAAGGCATTGCTTCGCCTGAAACGTCCGTACCTTCCCTGCTAGATCGCACGGGCAACCTGATCGACATGGCGAACACTTTGACGGGGACGGTGAGCGGACCCTATGCGGCCAAGCTGCTCACGCAAAAGCTTGGCTACGGTGTTTCGGAAGGCGAGCCATATTACACGCCCGGCTGCTCTAACCCGTCGGAATGTGTACTGCCAGATGCCGTGATCCCGATGCAGGCGTGGTCGTCACCGGCGGTCAATCTGCTGAAATATATTCCGCTCCCTAATATGGGGACCAATCTGTTCGCCACTTCTGCGTATCCGGAGACTGTTAGAGATGACAAAGCTGGCGCGCGTTTCGATGCGAATACGCGGTTCGGCCAGCTTTCGAGTTACTATTTCGTCGATAACTACAAGCTCGATAATCCCTATCCGGGCGGCCAGGGAGGAGCGAGCATACCCGGCTTTGACGCTCTAACTATCGGCCAGGCTCAGATGTTCACAATGGGCGATACCAAGGTTCTTGGCGCCGCCACGGTGAATGAATTTAACATCGGCCTTCTCAGGAATGTGAACAATGTCGGCCAACCGCACGGCGGGCTGGGAGTAACTCTTCAATCGCAAGGCTTTGTGACTGGAGCCGGCACGCCCGGTATCGTCGTGCAGGCGCCGCAGTTCGAGGGTGTCGAGAATATCGTCTTTCCATCTTTCGTTATGGGTGTTCCCATTACCAATGTGAATCAGTGGAATAACACGATTTATCTCAGCAATACGATATCGAAAGTGATTGGCACTCACACGCTCAAGTTCGGCGGCCAGTTTCACTACGATCAGGTCAATGAAGATCCCAATGCGACATTCAATGGGACGTTCAATATCGACGGGACGCAGACCGGCTCCCCCTTCGCCGATTTTCTGTTAGGCTTTCCGAGCAACTACACACAAACCTCAGGCCAGCACTTCTATCTGCGGAACCGTTACGGAGCGGCATTTGTCGAGGATAGCTGGCGCGCCAGAAGTAATCTAACAGTCAACCTTGGTATCCGCTGGGATTTGATTATGCCCTGGTGGGAGAAATACAATCGGATTCAAACTATCGTTCCAGGCGAGCAATCCGTGCTCTATCCCAACGCGATGCCAGGGTTGGTTGTGCCCGGCGATCCCGGCATTCCTCCGACGCTCTCAGCATCGAGATTTCACAATTTCGCTCCGCGTGTAGGAGTTGCGTATTCTCCAAATTTCGAAAATTCCATTCTGAAGGCTCTCTTCGGCGAGTCCGGAAAAAGCGGCATTCGCGCCAGCTATGGCATTTTCTATACCGCCTTCCCGGGGCTAACTGCCGGGATCATGTACGGCGTCCCTCCCTATGGATATAACTATCTGAGTCCGGAGCCGCCGCTGTTTGCTACTCCGTTCATCAACTCGTCTAACGGAGCCCAGAATACCGATCCATTCCCGCTGAACTTCCCCCCGCATAATGTCTCGGCGAGTAATCCATACACGGGTTTCAATTTCGCGGCAGTAACTCCCATCGGCGCCGATCCTTTTTTCTATTACCGCAACAGCGTGCCTTATACCGAAAACTACATGTTTTCGATTCAGCGGCAGATTCAAAACGGCACTCTGCTGACGGTTAGCTACGCGGGCAATGAAGGACACCATATTTTGGTCCTTGTCCCGGCGAATGTGGGCAATCCCGCGCTGTGTCTCAGTCTCAGCAAGCCAAGCGAAGTAGCTCCGGGAAGCTCTACCTGCGGGCCTTTCGGTGAAGATGCGGCGTACCTATCCGCGGCCGGCAAAATGTACCAGGGGACGCGCGTCGGCCTGGGTCCGAATTTCGGATCGACCACCGCGCAGAAGTCGATCGGCAACTCGGATTACAACGCTCTTGAAGTTAATCTGCGAATTGCCGCCGGCACGCGAGCCACGCTTCTGGTTGGATATACTTACTCCAAATCAATCGACCAAGCGTCCAATCTTGGCGAGCAAACCAATCCGTTTAATGCGAGCCTGACGCGCGTGATCTCCTCCTGGGACATGACTCATAACTTCGTCGCGACTTATACCTATGCGCTTCCGTTCGATCGGTTATTCCATCGCAACCGCCTGACGGACGGTTGGAGCCTTTCCGGAACAACGCGCCTCAGTACAGGATTTCCGGTCACGCTGGCCGACGATTCGGACCGGTCTCTGCTCGGGACACTGGGCAACGGAGTCAACAACGAGTTACTCGATACGCCGCAGATGACATCCGGGCCGCTCGATATCAACACCAATCCCCGCAACGGCCGTCCCGAATTCAATACCAGTCTGTTCGCCCCTGAGACGCTCGGACAGTTAGGCAACGCGGCGCGCCGCTCCTTTTATGGACCGGGCATCGAGAATTTCGACATGCAGCTCAGCAAAACGCTGCCGATCGCGGAATCGAAATCGTTCGATATCCGCGTCGAAGCCTTCAACGTATTCAATCACGCGCAGTTTTTCGGCCCGTCGTCGGTGGACGGAGAGATCAACGATCCGAGTTTCGGCAGGGTAGTGAGCGCCGCGGCTCCACGCCTGCTTCAACTCGCGGTGAAGTTTCACTTTTGAGAGTCATCCCGTACAATAGAAGTACGACTCCCCCAAAATGTGGATTGTACGCCTTGCCTTACGCCGCCCCTACACTTTCGTAGTGATGGGCCTGCTGATCGTGGCGCTCGGCGGGCTTGCGATCTTTCGCATGCCGACCGATATTTTCCCCGAAATTAACATTCCCGTAGTCAGCGCCATTTGGTCCTACGGCGGCATCTCGCCGCAGGAAATGGCCGATGTCGTCACCATCCGCTGCGAGCGTTCCTTCACAACCAATGTCAACGACATTGAGCATATGGAATCGCAGTCGCTGCCCGGCCTTAGCATCATCAAGATTTTCTTTCATCCGAATGCCAAGGTAGACGCGGCGGTGGCGCAGGTGGGCGCGGCATCGCAGTCCGTGCTCCACTCGCTACCCACCGGCATGACGCCGCCGATGGTGCTGCGATATAACGCCAGCAGCGTTCCGATTCTCCAACTCAGCATTTCGAGCGACACGATGCCGGAGCAGGCGCTGTACGATTACGGCTACAACTTCATCCGTACGCAGATGTCGACGGTTCAGGGCGCCAGTTTTCCGCTGCCGTTCGGCGGCAAACCGCGCGCCATTATGGTGGACCTCAATCCGCGTGCGCTGTACGCGCAGAACGTCTCCGCCGACGACGTCGTGAACGCGCTGGCCAACCAGAGCCTTATTATTCCGGCTGGCGATGTTCGCATTGGCACGCACGATTTCACGGTGAAGCTCAACAGCCTTCCGGAGCGCGCCGCGGCTTTCAACAACCTGCCGATCAAACAGGTCAATGGCACTACGGTTTATATCCGCGATGTCGCCCACGTTCGCGACGGTTACTCCGTGCAGCAGAATATCGTGCGGCACAACGGAAGCCGCGGCGCGTTGCTGACTGTATTGAAGAACGGCGGCGCGTCCACTCTCGACATCGTGAGCAAGCTGAAGGCGATCCTTCCGCGTATCCAATCCACGTTACCTTCCGCGCTCAAGATCGACCTCCTATTCGATCAATCGATCTTTGTGCGAGCGGCAATTGCCGGCGTGGTCAGGGAAGCGGTAATGGCGGCGGTACTGACCGCCTTGATGATTCTTTTGTTCCTGGGAAGCTGGCGCAGCACCATCGTCGTGTGCATTTCGATACCGCTCTCGATTCTGACATCGCTCGCGATTCTCAATCTGCTGGGCCAGACGATCAACGTGATGACTCTTGGGGGTCTCGCGCTGGCGGTCGGCATATTGGTGGACGACGCGACTGTCGAAATCGAAAACATACATCGCAACCTGGCGCAGAAGAAACCGATCATCACGGCCATCCTCGACGGCGCGCAACAAATTGCGACTCCCGCGTTTGTATCCACTTTGTGTATCTGCATTGTATTCGTGCCCGTGATCTTTCTGACTGGCGCGGCTCGATATTTGTTTACTCCTCTGGCCCTGGCGGTGGTGCTCGCGATGATGGCGTCGTATCTGCTCTCGCGAACGCTGGTGCCGACGATGGTGAAGTACCTGCTCGCGAGCGAAGTAGATCGCTATTCGGATGGCGAAAGCGAGGACAACCGGACTGACGATAACCTGTTTTGGCGCGTTCACCACGCGTTCAACAGGCAATTTCATCGCTTCCGCAACGGTTATGTGACTCTGCTTTCCGCGGCGCTGGATCACCGCAAAGTAGTGGCTGCAGCGTTCGTCGTGATCCTGGGCAGTTGCGTCGCGCTGATGCCTTTTATCGGAGAAGATTTCTTTCCCAAAGTGGATGCCGGACAGATTCGACTGCATGTCCGCGCACCGGCAGGCACGCGTGTGGAAGAGACCGAACAATATTTCGCGCAGGTGGAAGATTCGATTCGCCGCATCATTCCGAAGCAAGAATTGACGGACATTCTCGACGACATCGGTCTCCCTTATAGCGGGCTGAACGTCGCTACCAGCGACAGCGGAATTATCGGCTCGTTCGATGGAGAGATTCTGGTTTCGCTGCGGCCTGGAGAACATGGCTCCACGTGGGACTACATTCGTAAAATGCGGAAACAACTCGGCCGCGAGTATCCGACGCTGACGTTCTTTTTCCAACCCGCCGACATCGTGGGTCAGATCCTGAATTTCGGACTGCCGGCTCCGATTGATGTTCAGGTGATCGGCCCCAACGCGAACGCGACGAAAAATTATCTGATTGCGAAGCAAGTCCAGAGGCGGATTGCGGAAATCCCCGGCGCGGTGGACGTTCACATCCACCAGGTTGTCGACGTTCCGGAAATTCGTTTCAACGTGGACCGGACACGCGCGGGAGAACTTGGTCTGACACAAAAGGACGTTGCCGATAGCATGCTCGTCTCATTGAGTTCGAGTGCCCAAACGGCGCCCAACTATTGGATCAATCCGCAGAACGATGTCGATTACCCGATTACAGTTCAGACGCCTCTCTACCGCGTAGACACAACCGGCGAGCTGTTGAATACGCCGATTCAGGCGGGGCATGGACCGATGCAGTTGTTGTCCAATATGGCGCAGCTACAGCGCGGCACGACCGCTTCCGTGGTGAATCATTACGACGTACAGCCTCTCTACGATATCTATGCCAATGTTCAGGACACCGATCTCGGCACGGTGGCGTCGCAGGTGAGCGGCATTCTCGACCGGTTCCGGCCGAAACTTCCCAAGGGCAGCTTTTTTGAGACTCGCGGCCAGGTGGAAACGATGAAAACATCTTTCATCGGACTTGGTGTGGGAATGCTCTTCGCGATCCTGCTGGTCTATTTCGTAATGGTGGTGAACTTCCAATCATGGCTCGACCCGTTCATCATATTGATGGCCCTCCCCGGCGCGTTAGCCGGCATTCTGCTCGCGTTGTTTCTGACGCAGACAACCATCAACGTGCCGTCTTTGATGGGCGCGATTATGAGCATCGGCGTCGCCACAGCGAATAGCATCCTGCTCGTAAACTTCGCGAACGACCTTCGCCATGAAGGCGAGAATGCCAAAACGGCCGCCCTGCATGCGGGATTTACAAGGCTTCGTCCCGTGGTAATGACGGCGCTGGCCATGATTGTGGGAATGCTTCCGATGGCGATTGGCATTGGCGAAGGCGGCGAACAGAACGCGCCGCTGGGACGCGCGGTGATCGGCGGGTTGGTGATGGCCACGATAGCGACGTTGTTCTTCGTGCCTGTGGTCTACTCGGTTCTACGTAAAAAGCCGCCGCTGGACCCGGCACTGGAAGTCCAAATTCGAGATAATTAGAGAACTACTTTGGAAACGTCAACTTCTACCCCGAGCACAAGCGAGGGGACACGCACGCGTCCTCGTGCGCGGCTGCGTCCTCTACTCACATTCTTCGCGATTCTCGCTTTGATCGTAATTACCGCCGTTGTAGCGGGCTTACTGCCGCGTCTACAGCGTGAACACTCTCTGGTTTCGGCGGCCGCATCGGACCGCGAGCAGCGGCCTTCGGTGAACGTCACCGCCGCCCGTTTGCAAGGAACTGACGCCGACCTGGACTTACCCGGCGACTTACAGGCGCTGATAGAATCGCCGATCTTTGCGCGCGCGGATGGGTATCTTGTCAAGCGCAATGTCGATATCGGCGATCTCGTCAAAGCCGGACAGGTGATGGCTGAAATCGAGACGCCGGAACTCGACCAACAAACCGAGCAGGCGAAGGCCACGCTGTCCAATTCCATTTCAACTCTCAAGGAACTCGAAGCCGATCTGACTCTCGCGAAAGCTAATTACAAATTGTCGCAACAGACCGCGCAACGCTGGGATGCGCTTGAGAAAAAGGGCGCGGTATCGCATCAGGAGACGGATGAGAAGCGCGCCGACCTGGACGTCAAGCGGGCGCAAATGGAGGCGGCGGAAGCGAAGATCGTAAGTACCCGCGATCTTATCAACGCCAATCAATCGAACCTCCGCCGCCTGCAACAGATGCAGGCTTTCAGTCACATAACTGCGCCGTTCGACGGTATCGTCACGGCGCGCAACATGGATGTCGGGACGTTGATCGATTCCGGCAGTAGCAACGACAATAAGCCAATATTCAGCGTGGCCCAGCCGAGTACCATGCGGATCTTTGTGAACATACCGCAGACGAACGTCGCGTTGATTCACGATGGCATGACCGCGGAGCTGCGCGTTCAGGAATTGCCTGGCCGGGTGTTTCAGGCTACGGTGACGCGGTTCACGCATGAGATAGACATGACTTCGAGATCGATGCTCGCGATTCTGCGAGTGCCGAATCCGACCGGCGTTTTGCTGCCCGGCATGTATGCGCAGGTTCGATTCCCGGGCAAGAAATCGGGATCGAGTACGCTCATAATTCCGGGCGATGCGCTGCTGTTGACTTCGCAGGGGACACGCGTCGCGGTGGTGGACGCGGATAATCGGGTACACTTCAAGGACGTCAAGGTCGGCACTGATTTCGGGAGCGACGTCGAAATCAAAGCTGGTCTGCGCGCCGGCGATCTCGTGATTATGAATCCCACGGACGCGATCAAGGACGGCGTGCAGGTGGAAATTCATAAGGCTGCTTAAGCCGTTCCGAGCAGTCTGGCTGCTTTCAGAAGCAGGCAGCAGGTGGGACCGTGCGAGATTTCGTTCCGCATTACCATTTCGACGGCGTCTGATAACGGCATCTTCACGACTTCGAGTATCTCGCCGTCTTCAGGGTGGTGGCCGCCAACCTCGCTGATTCCACGCGCGAGATACAGATAGTTGGGAGAGTTCACTAACGTAGTGAATGACTGGAAAACACCCATTTCGGTCCACTCTGTTGCAGACAGTCCGGCTTCTTCCTGCAATTCGCGCTGCGCGGCAGCGAGTGGCGTTTCGCCTGGATCAATGCCTCCGCCGACCGCTTCGAGCGACGGTCTGCCGATCGCGTACTTGTACTCGCGAACAAGATAGACGTCTTGCTGGTCCGATAACGCGAGCACAATCGCACCCGCCTTCATCTCAAGCCAGGAGAACGGGCCGGTGCTGCCGTTGGGCCGCAACACCATGTCTTCATGCAAGGTGACGTATTCGTTTTGATAAATCACCCGGCTCGCGATCAGCCGGAATGGATTGTTCATTGATGCGGTATCTTATCGCGGAACAAATAGCCGAGAGTCTTGTAAATTAGCTTGGCCGCCAGGAAACTCGAGTTACTGCTTCCGGGCCCACCGGATAATTCGACAAGATCCATTCCTACTACATTTTTCTTTTTCGCGAGAGTGCGGATCAGACTTAGCACTTCATACCACAAGAGGCCGCCGGGTTCGGGAGTTCCCGTTGACGGAACAAGGCTGGGGTCGAGCCCATCGATATCGAAAGTTAGATAAACGTCCACGGTTAACGAATCGACGGCGCGGTCGATCCAACCGGTTTGTCCAACGATGTCTTTGGCCCAGAAGATTTTGGTCGGCAAGGAAGGGATGGCGCGAGCCTCTTCGATTGATAACGACCGTATCCCGACTTGGACAGCGGGGCAGACTTCGAGTATGCGACGCATCGCCGAGGCGTGACTGTACTGGGTCCCTTCGTAAGACTCCCGCAAATCCGCGTGCGCATCGATCTGAAGTACCGACAAGTTTGGATACTTCTTCGCGTAAGCGCGCACGACTGGTGGAGAAATGGAGTGCTCGCCTCCCAACATACAAACAAATTTTCCGGTGTTCAGGAGCCGATATGCTTCTCTTTCTAACTCCGGTATCATTATGTCCACGCCGCGATCCGTGTCGATCGCGGGCAATGTGTGAATACCGATTTGCGCGGTCTCGCCCTGAAGCTCCTCGTCATAGAGTTCCATGTATCGCGACGCATCGATGATTGCAGAGGGGCCTTCCGCGGTTCCGTGTCCGTAGCTCACCGTCTTCTCGAATGGAACGGGCCAGATCAGGACTCGCGCGTTTTCATAGTTCGATTGTTCGGGTTCAAGCCCGCCGAAGACAAGCGGGAGAGATGCGGATGAATTCAAATTGAGAGATTCCATGTCTACATATAAATGCCGCCGTTCACGTCGAGGACGTGACCGGTGATATAGGACGCATCGTCGCTAGCGAGGAACTTCACGGCATTCGCGACGTCCTGCGGCCGGCCGATGCGTTTCAGTGGGATATTCGCAAGCATCTTGTCTTTCAATTCTTGCGTCAGGTTG
Source organism: Bryobacteraceae bacterium (assembly GCA_049514735.1). Lineage (GTDB taxonomy): Bacteria > Acidobacteriota > Terriglobia > Bryobacterales > Bryobacteraceae > JAICMB01. The sequence goes on along the minus strand of JBEKUT010000018.1, from coordinate 17,358 downwards.
GCTGTCATATCGGTCTCGATATAGCCCGGCGCGATGGCATTTACTGTTATGTTCCGGCTGCCCATTTCCTGCGCGATCGACTTAGTCAGTCCAATGAGCCCGGCCTTCGACGCGGAGTAATTGGACTGCCCCGCGTTTCCCATCTCTCCAACCACAGAAGCGATATTGACGATGCGGCCCCAACGCTCCCGCATCATGGGTCCGAGGACCTGCTGGATGCATTGGAATGCTCCGGTAAGATTGACCTGCAGGACGCGATCCCAATCTTCGGGCTTCATGCGCAACGCAAGACCATCGCGAGTGATTCCAGCGTTATTCACAAGAATGTCGATCCGTCCGAATTCCGTTAAAGTTCGCGCGAAAGATTCTTTGATGGAGGCATGTGAGCTGAGGTCGAGATTGATGGCGCAGGCTTTGCCGGAACAGGTGCGAATCTCTTCGGCGACCTCCTCGTTTTTCTCTAACTCCGGCGATCCCACTGCGATGTCGTAACCAGCACGGCACAACGTCAGTGCGATAGCCCGGCCAATGCCACGGCTTGCGCCAGTGACGAAGGCGACACGATTGAACATTGTTCTCCTTCGGAAGAGTGTTAACTTCAAACATAGTAACCGAAGGAGTTGGATGGCCTACGCCGACCTGCGCGAGTTTATCAAAGCGCTTGAAAAAAACAAAGAGTTGAAACGCATTTCGATCGAGGTCGACCCGCGCCTCGAGATCACTGAGTTTGCGGATCGCTCGGTAAAACATGGCGGCCCAGCTTTGCTTTTTGAGAAACCGAAGGGCAGCCGCGTTCCAGTCCTGATCAATGCGTTCGCGAGCGAGCGCAGAATGCAGATCGCACTCGAAGTTGGGTCTGTCCAGGAAGTCGCGGACCGTATCTCGGAATTCCTCGAGATGCGCATGCCGCAGGGCTTGATCAACAAGCTCAAGATGCTGCCGAAGCTTGCCGAGATGGGGCGTTTCTTTCCGAAGATCGTAACGAAAGGCGAATGCAAGGAAGTCATCCGGCACGACAATTTCTCGCTCAACGAGTTTCCGATTTTGCAATGCTGGCCGGACGATGGCGGCCGTTACATCACTTTGCCCATGGTCTTCTCCATCAACCCGGAGACCGGCAAGCGCAACTGCGGTTGCTATCGCATGCAGGTTTACGACGACCGCACTACGGGGATGCACTGGCAGACGCACAAACAGGGCGCGGAACATTATCGCCGCATGTTGAAGGAAGGCAAACAATCGCGCATGCCGATCGCGGTGGCTATAGGGTCTGATCCGGCGACGATGTATTCGGCCATTCTTCCGCTGCCTCCCGATCTCGATGAAATGATGATCGCTGGATTTATGCGCGAGAGCCCCGTCGAGATGATTAAATGCGAAACGTCGGATGTCGAGGTGCCGGCGAATGCTGAGATTGTGCTGGAAGGGTATGTCGAGTTAGGCGAACTGCGCCGTGAAGGGCCGTTCGGCGATCACACCGGCTTTTACTCGTTGGAGGACGATTATCCGGTGTTCCACATTACGTGCATCACGCATCGCAAGGACCCCATCTACGCCACTACGATCGTAGGCCCTCCTCCGATGGAAGATTTCTACATGGGCCGCGCCATCGAGCGGATTTTTCTGCCGCTAATGCGTCTGCAACTGCCCGAAATTCGCGATGTCTGCATGCCGGCCGAGGGTATTTTCCATAACCTGATGCTGGTCTCCATCCGCAAATCGTATCCGCTGCACGCGCGCAAAGTGATGCACGCGATTTGGGGATTGGGTCAGGCGATGTTCACGAAATGCATTGTGGTGGTGGATGAAGATGTGGATGTGCAGAACGTCAGCGAAGTGGCGTGGAAGGCCCTGAACAATATCGATCCGGAACGCGACATTCAATTTGTGCTAGGGCCGGTCGATTCGCTGGATCACGCCAGCCGCTTGCCGAACTTCGGATCGAAGATGGGTATCGACGCTACGCGTAAGTGGAAGGAAGAAGGTTTTGTGCGGCCGTGGCCGGATGTGATTCGCATGCCGGAGGACGTTCGCAAGCGCGTCGATGAGCTATGGAAGAAGGCCGGCGTTTAGTACGGGCCGCAGATAAACTCAGATGAACGCAGATAAGGCTCGCTGTTAGAATTTGCTGATGAAGCTTCTCGCTGTTGTTGCGTTTCTTCTGGCGGTCCACGCCGAACCGCTCACGCCTGAAAAAGCTCTCAAGAGTCGCGGTTTATCGGATCTGCGTTACTCACCCGATGGCAAGCGCATCGCGTTCACCGTGCGCGAGCCTGCCGCGGGCAAGTTGAGCCAGCGCCATATCTGGGTCTACGATTCCGCACGTGCCGAAATACGCCAGTGGACGTTCTCCACAAAGTCGGAGTATGAACCGCGTTGGTCGCCGGACGGGAGGACGCTCGCCTTCCTATCCGATCGCGAGGATACTCCGCAAATATGGACAATGCCAATCGACGGCGGCGAGGCTGAGAAGCTGACGAGCGCGAAAAATTCAGTGCAGACATTTCGCTGGTCGCCCGATGGGAAACGCATTGCCTTCATTGCTTCCGATCCCAAGACCGATGCGGAAGAAAAGAAGGCCAAAGAGTTTGACGACGCACAGGTAATGGACAACGGCGATAAGGCGCCGGGTCTTTGGACGCTCGACGTCGCAGCGAAGAAGGTTCGCCGCGAGACCGATGCCAAGTGGCATATCCGCGAGTTGGATTGGATGCCGGATGGAAAACGAATGCTCGTGGTGGCGACGGACCGGCCTTTTGAGGATCGCCACACCAACCGGATTTTTCTGTTGTCGCTGGAGAGCGGGGTCATGGAACAAGTGCTTGCACCGAAAGGGCCGTTCGGAGATGTCAAAGTCGCGCCGGGCGGAGCATCATTCGCTTTCCTTGGCGCGCGCTTCGATGGGCCCAGCCCGCACGACCTGTATGTTTGTCCGTTCGACAGCAGGGCTCCCAAGAATCTCACGTCCATTTCTCCCGACCGGCCGGTTGACAATTTCGAGTGGATCGACGATTCGCAACTGGCGGTCTTGTTCACGAACGGATTTCATACCGAACTGAACGCGATTGGACGCGAAACCCGCAAGCTGATTCAAGACGATTCCGTCGATCCATCCAGCTTCACGCTGAGCGCTCAAGGCTCCGTCGGATATGTGGCTGGAACCGCGGTGCGTCTTTCAGAGCTATTCGTCGATGGCCACCCGGTCAGCCATCTCAACTCTGCATTCGACAGCATCCCGCTCTACAAACCGGAATTTATTCACTACAAGAGTTTCGATGGCATGTCGATTGAGGCGGCGCTATACCGGCCTGTAGCGGATGGCCAGCCCGGTCCCCTCGTCGTGCTCGTCCACGGCGGTCCGACCGGAGCCTGGGGCAATCGCTACGACGCGCTGACGCAACTGCTCGTCGCGAAAGGGTACACGGTGCTGCAACCCAATATTCGCGGCTCTGTCGGATACGGTCACAAGTTTATTGAAGCAAATCGCGGCGATTGGGGCGGAGGGGATTTCAAGGATGTGATGGCGGGTGTGGACGATCTCGTGAATCGCAAGATCGCCGATCCGAATCGTCTCGGCATTTGCGGCTGGTCTTACGGCGGATACATGGCGGAATGGGCCATCACGCAGACGGATCGGTTTAAGGCTGCCGTATCGGGCGCCGGCATGGCGGATCTCGCAACAGAGTTCGGCACGGAATCCGGCCCTGTTTACGACGAATGGTTCTTCGGCACGCCCTATGAATCATTGGCGGGGTTCCAGAAATCGTCGCCGATAACGTACATCAAGAACGCCAAGACTCCGACTCTGATCCTACAAGGCGAAGACGATACCACGGACCCGCTTTCGCAGAGCCAGATCCTGCATCGTGGCTTGAAGCGCTACAACGTTCCGGTCGAATTTGTGGTTTATCCGAGGGAGCCGCATGGATTGCGGGAACAGAATCACTTGCTCGATCGCGATGTGCGTATACTCGCGTTCGTGGACAAGTACATCCTTGGAACCGGCCAAACCCGGAATCTGGAGCTGACTTCACCGCTCGGCACGAAATATTATTCGCTGCCCGATGAGAAAGGCGTGATTGCCGCGGCGCAAAAGAATGTCGATGCGGATCCCAAGAATCCGGCGCTGCTCCTGAAGCTGGCGCAGGCGCAAGCTTCGGTGTGGCAGGATCGCGAAGCCGTGGCGACTTGTACGCGCGCGCTGGCGATGGCTCCGGACAATGCGGAGATTTATCTGGAGCGCGGGCATCGCGAGCTGCCGCTGCGCGAGTTTCAGAACGCCAAGGCCGATCTGCAGAAGGCCGCGGCACTCGATCCCAAGAGAATGGACGCGTATTATCATCTCGGACTCGCGCATTACTTTCTGGGCGAGTTTCAGGAGGCTGCCGACGCCTTTCAACATTCTTTCGAGACAGCGCCGAACAACGACGAGCGCATCAATTCCACGAATTGGCTCTACGCGTCGTTACGCCGGGCCAACAAGAAGTCTGAAGCCGAAGCAGCGCTGACAAAAATTACACCTGAGATGAAGAATGACGCCGCTCACACGTACTTTTATTTGAGTCTTGTGCGGCTGTTCCAAGGCGCGATGAGCGAACACGATGTAGTTCCACCCGACCCCTCGGGCGACGACACGGAAGCGGAGTTGCGCTTCGACACGGTCGCATATGGTATCGGCAACTGGCGCCTCTATAACGGCGAGCGGGATAAAGCGCAGGCATACTTCCAGCGCATCGCGAAAGGGAACGTTTGGATTACCTGGGGTTTCGTGGGAGCCGAGACCGAATTGGCGCGAATGCAACCTGCGACGAGTCCCAAACCGCGCTAGACTGGATTTCTGAATGCCAGAGGTTTTACCGAGCCACCCCTTGAACCGCTGGTACCCGATTCGCTGGCCTGGCGACGCGCAGCCCGCGGAGGCGTTTGCCGAGAGGTACTTCGATTCACCGCAGGAAGCGCTGGCTTACGCCGAGCGGCGGCGCGTGGAATTGGCGCCTCGCCGCGTCTCGGGTCCCATCGCTTCACGCGAAGACGCAAATGTTTGGGCTGTTTGCATCGAAGTCGCGTAAATTAGGATATCCTGTCAAGCAGTGAACAGACCCCGTTTCGTCTTCATTCCTCTACTTACGATTGTCGCGGCAGCGGCGCAGACCGCTACGAAGCCGCAGACTGCTCCTATAGAAGATTACATCAAACATACCTGGAGCGTGCTGACGCGGTCGAATCGCGATCTCGCGAAGGCCGCTGTCGATCCGAAATTCAAGGCGGGTCCTGACGGCCGCTGGCCGGTCTATATCGCGCGCAATGAGAGCCTGCCTGGTATCGAGAAGCAGTTGCGCTCCGAAATGGACGCGGCCGATTTCGCGAAGATCACGCTGCAGCGCCTTCCCGAAGATCCGTCGAAGCTGACCGAGGAGGGCCTTCTATTTCTTCCCCGGCCCTACGTCGTGCCTGGCGGCCGCTTCAACGAAATGTATGGTTGGGATAGCTACTTCATTCAGGCCGGTTTGCTGCGCGACAACGAACTGGCGCTTGCGAAAGACATGGCGGACAACTTCCTCTATGAGATTCGCAACTACGGAAAAATCCTCAACGCCAATCGCACTTATTATCTGACGCGGTCGCAACCGCCGTTCCTGACGCAGATGGTTCTGGGCGTTTACGAAAAGACGAAGGACCGCAAATGGCTTGCGGATGCAGTGCCGGCGATCGAAAAATATTATGCGTTCTGGACCACGGAGCCTCACCTGACGCCCCAGACGGGATTATCGCGCTATTACGATTCCGGCGATATTGCCGCGGCGGAGTCGGTTTCCGCCGAGCGCGACGCGCAGGGGTTCACGCATTACGATCGCGTTCGCGAATACTACAAGACGCATCAGGTGACGGATTACGAGGTCGGCGAGTTTTACGATCGGGGCCGCGACGTGCTGACATCGTTGTTCTACCGCGGCGACCGTTCCATGCGCGAATCGGGCTTCGATCCTTCGAACCGCTTTGGGCCATTCAGCGTCGACATCATTCACTACGATCCGGTGTGTCTGAATTCTCTGCTCTATCTGATGGAAACGCAGACGGCTGAAATCATGAAGACGCTGGGACGCGAGGCGGACGCGGCGAAGTGGCGGAAGCTGGCCGACAACCGGGCGGCGAAAATCAATCAACTCATGTGGGATTCGAAGGACGGCCTCTATTACGATTACGAGTTCGTACACAGCCGCGTCCGCCGTTATCCTTTTCTGACGACGTTCTATCCGCTGTGGGCGGGCATCGCGACGCGCGAACAGGCGGCCGCAGTGGAGAAGAACCTTTCGAAGTTCGAGGAACCGGGCGGCTTGCAGACGAGTACATTTGAGAGCGGCAATCAATGGGATTCTCCGTTTGGATGGGCGCCTCTGCAGATGATTGCCGTCGAGGGACTGCGGCGCTATGGATACTCCGAAGATGCCGACCGCATTTCGCAGAAATGGCTGTCGCTGGTGCTCCAGGAATATCGCAAGACGGGCGTGATCGTCGAGAAATACGATGTCGTGCACCGCGGATTGGAGGTCGGGCGCACGATTAAATTCGGGTATAGCTCGAACGAAGCGGGCTTCGGTTGGACGAACGCTGTTTATACGCGGCTGCTCGACGAACTTCCGGAGGCCGCGCGCCGGGAACTAACGCAGCTTGATGGTCACGCGGCGGCTCAGGTAATCGCCAGGCGCGCCCTCGGGCATGTGAACCCGCAACACCCCGCTCTCCTGAGTCGCGCCAGCGATACTCGCGATGCGGTCTCCGTACATTAACCCGAGACGATACTCGCGACCGGCTCGGCCGGAGAGCGTCAGATCCAGCGTCTGGCCTTTGTCTTCCCAACGCTCCGAGACGATTTTCAGACTGGCGCTCGGCTCGGCGAGTTGCGGCGGAGTGAACGGAACGAAGTAGCCAAACATCCCGCGATGATGGATGGTCAGCGTGGAAGTCCCAGGCTTCACGGCGATCGCAAAATGCGGATGCCAATCCTTGTTTTCCGATTCCTCTTTCCACGTCACGGACGCGCCATCCAGCGACGCGCCGGTGAGTTGGGCACAAGGCGGATAGGCGGGGGCGAAGTCCAACTGAAACGTTTGCGTGCCGGAATTGTCGATCTTCAATTCGAGCTTGTCCGCATCCCGATGAATGTCGAGCGCGACTTTGCCGCCGAGAAACGGGATCGCGTGCGCGCCCACGGTCTGCCAATCTGCCGGAAGGTGCGGCTCAAAGACCATGGTTCTGTGAATCGCGTCGCTGCTGAGGCCCAGCAGACCGCGCAGCAAAGGCGAGACCACCATCGCGGCCGACCAGATCTGGTGCGGCGAAGCTGTCGAAAGCTCGGTGTAGGTATCGCCGGAGAGCACTTCGGTGGGATTGCCACCCGCGCCATCCACGGTCAACCAGGCATTGGCGCGCAGGTTTGCAAGCGCCGGCTCGGCCTGATGATTGCGGTATTCACCGACGGACGCCCAGCCGGTAAATAGCGGCCAGACCGAGCCGTAATGATAACCGGAAGGATCGTAGAGCGGGCTCTTCGAGGAAATGATGCGCATGCCCCAATCCGCGGCGTGGCGCTCTTCGGAAAGCTGATCGATCATCTCTTGAGAATGCTGCCGGTCGAGAAGGTTGAACCACATTGGCACGGTCGCCAGAACGCTCGGCTGATCGACAGGCATTCCTTGTGTGCCGATCGCGAAGGCGTAGGAATGGGATTTTGGAAGCCAGAACAACTCGTTCAACTCGCGATGCTTCTGCTCGAACTCGGTCTCGAGCTGCTGCGCTTTCGCATCGTCTCCCAGTGCGTGCGCCAGGAACGCGAGAGAACGCAGCGCCTCCACGTAACATCCGGCCTGGTAAAGCTCGGTGCGAACGGGCAACAATCGGCCGCCTTCCACCCAGCCGTGCCCGACTCCAAAGTTCTTGGGGAATCCTGCCTCGTCCAAGGTGGATCGCATGAAGTCCAGCGCTTTCCAGAGCCGCGGGGCCTGTTCGCGGGCGAAGGCAACATCGCCGCTGGCCTTCACGTATTCCTCAACCGCGATCACGAATAGCGGCGTTGCGTCGGCGGACGCGTAGCCGTAGGGAAATTGCGTGAACCAATCGACGAAGCTCGCCGCTTGCGAAATTTCGTGCGGCAGCTTGCCATCCTTGCTCTGGAATTGGGAGATGAATGCGATGGCGGCGCGGGCATTCGCGAAATCGCCAGACGACGTGAGCGCAAACGACGTCCAGAAGGAATCGCGGCCGAAGAACCACGCGTATCCCGGCCGATAGGCGCCCTTCGAAGGCCCATATCCGGCCACCAAGCCGCGTCCCAGGAACGGATTATCCACGAACCCTTCCACTTCGCTGATGCGCGCCCAGTCGTAAGCCTGTTGCAGCCACGCTTCGGGGAGTTGCAAATCGACCGTATTGGCCAGATAGGCGGCGTAATGTTTTTCGGTCTCCTCCAAGAGTTGTTTCGGATGCGCGATCAGAGCATGGTATGCGGCCAGGGCCTCGTCTTTCGACTTCATCGATCCCGCGAGCGCCAGCACTCGTTCGGCGTGGCCGTTTACTGTTCCGAGCGTGAACAGCGAACCCGTTGCGACAGAATAATCGGTGGCGTGCTCGCGCGATATCAGGGCGGCGTCAGGCGATCCTAAAATCGCGGAGAATTGTTGTCCGTCTGCGCCGAATCGAAAGCTTTTATTCTCTTCGCTCCATTCGCCATAGCCCGATCCGATTGCGGCCGGCCACATCAGTTGGAAGTCGCGCGTGAACTCGACATCAATGCCCAGAGGGCTGCGCGTGTTCACGTCCAGCAGGATCACGGCGCCGGGTTGATTCAGCGCTGCTACCAACGTTTCGCTGACCCGGAAATCGTCGCCCGTATAGGTGATGGTGTACGATCCAGGATGCGCCGAAATGCGGCGGGCCAGCGTTTCGGCTGGAAGCGTCTGACCATCCGTCCGGAAACGCAGCCGCAGATCCTTGAAGATCTTCAGCGGATACACATAGCCTTCGAGAGTTCCATCTTCGAAGCCGAGCAGCCCGGCTCGGGGGCCAACGGCGTCCAGAAATTCCCAAGAACGGACGGGACGCGAGATGTCTTGCGCGGCTGCTATAAAACATAAAGCGGATAACGCGAGCGTAAGCCGCATCTAGTGTTGTAGCTCCTTGGCCCTCTCGAGCATCTTCTTCCCTTCGTCGGCCTTACCTTCCTGCATCAACGTCTGGCCCAGGATGTAGTGCGCGGAATAATTGTTCGGATCCATGGCGAGCGCGCGCCGCAAACTTCCCTCCGCGTTGGTCAATTCGCCGAGCTTGAGATAGCCTTTGCCCAAGAGAATGTATGGGCCGCTATAAGTGGGATTGAGCCAGATGGAGCGCTCCAGTTGCGGGATGGCCTGGTTCCACTGATCGCGGCGCGAATAGGCATCGCCGAGCTTGTAATACGCCATCGCGAAATTTGGATTGAGAGCGATTTCGTGAAGCAGTTCCTGAACGGCAGTGTCGATGTTCGACCGGTAAATGGCGAGCTCACCGAGCATATAATGCGCTTCGGGAATGCGCGGGTCGATCGAGAGCGCCTTCTGTAGCTCGTTCTTCGCGTCCTCCTCAAATTCCTGACGTACCATTTGCTGAGCGGTGATGAGATGCGCGGCGGCGGAATCCGGTTTGAACCCGAACATCACGGCGAACGCGTTGGAAGCTTTGTCTGGCTGATGCGTCTGGATATAGGCGTTCCCGAGCATATAGCTGAGCTCGACGAGACTTACGCCTGATTGCTGGGCTTTTTCGAGCCAAGGCACGGCCTCTGGCACTTTGCCGGTCAGATAGTAGCTCTGCCCCAGGAATAGCGCCGACTCGCGATACTCCTTGCTGTCTTTCGGCTCGTTCGCGGCGGCCTTCTCGAAAAGCTCGGCGGCCTTCGCGTATTGGTGCTGCCTATAGAGGGCCATCGCAGCTTTATGGGGGTCATCAGGAGCAGTGGCGGAAGTAGCGACGGTCTGCAATAGAAGAAGCGGTAACAACCCGGTTAACACGAACACAATTATAAAGCCGCGGCCGGCCCCGCTTACTTATAGCGATTCAACTCGGCGACGAAGGAGCTGGCGCGCGGCGGCGTGCTCATGGGACTTGTCAGGATCTCGCGATTCGAAATGGGCTTGCCATACATCTTCTCGTTCTCTCCGCTGTCCGGACGCAACGTCGCGCCTTCCAGCGAAAGCCCGATAAAAACCCCGCGCGATCGCGACCAGGAAAGAATCTCGGCCGTCATCATCACATCCGTAGTGGCGCTGGTTTGGCGGCCCACGGGTCCGGCCGCGATGGACGCTTCCCCACCCAAAGTGAACTTGTCGGACAACAGCCGATCCACGCCCCGCTGGTTCATCACCAGCAAAATAACATCGGTGGAAGAGGCGCCCAACTGCAAACCAAAGCTGCCGCCTTCGATCCGAATGGCTCCCGGCGCCCCGAAAACTCCGTCCTTCTTGCAGGAAACAAATCCGCGCCCGTACTTGGCGCCGAACACAAAGGCGGCCTTCTTGAGATCCGGAATGACGACCACGCACATCGCTTTCCGCACCAGGTCCCGCGGGATGGACTTGTCCGGAATATGCATGACCTCCTGGAATGAACCTTTCGCTTCTTTGAGCCGGCGGTCTACGGACGAAGACTCCTCAGCCGCAAACGCAGTTGCTGTCACTAGGAAAAGAATTAACTTTCGCACCCTACTATTCGAACACGCGCCGAGTGGGCGACACTTGAGTCAAGGAGTCGACATGGCAATTCCAGAGTTTTTCCAGAGTCTGACGGAGCGTTTGCATTCCAGCGCGGATGTGCAAAAAGTCTACGGCGCGCCGATTTCGGCCGAAGGCAAAACGATAATTCCCGTAGCCAAAATTGGCTATGGTTTTGGGGGCGGTTCCGGTTTTGCCTCGAAGAGGCTCACCGATTCCATCCACCCGGCTGGCGAGGGCGGAGGCGGAGGTGGAGGCATCGCCGTCATGCCCGTTGGAGTTTTCGAAGTGTCGGCAACTGGCACGCGGTTCATTTCTCTAACGGACAAGAGAAAGTCGTTGATCGCCGCTGCCGCCGGCCTGGCGTTGGGCGTCATTCTGTTTCGCCGGCGAAACAGAAAGTAATTCCTTCATTCCCGAAACGGCAACCACTGTCCAAAATTGCAAGGTGGGCGTGTCGGTTCGGTAATACTTTCATGGCGCGTCACGGAATTGTCTAAGGTGTCAGCCTTAGGAATCAATCATTTACAATTTGGAATTTCGCTTGCTCAAACGGAAATGGCATGAAAACAGGGAAGGCTCAAGGGACAGCGGTTGATCCTCAAAAAGAAACCCTCTGTTGTTTACTCCATTACCCTGAAACTTCTATAGAACCCAACTTGCACCACCCACCCAACCCGTCCCTTGAGTCCTAAAAAAGCCTGGGTGGCAAACTACCTCAGTAGTAAGACAAGACGACCCTCTGCGGCAACGGTAGAAGCTCATGCAACTCACTAAGTGAGAATCCCGCCTGACGGAACATACTTTCGAGCTGCGTGAATGTATACGCGTCCCCTTCCGGCGTGGAAGCCAGCATCATCATACTGAAGCCGGCGTCAACCGGCGGGGAAATGCGATCCTCGTTCGGAATGAACTCCAGCGTCACGACAATCCCGTCCGGCTTCATAGCCGCGCGAATCTTTTCGAGCAGCCCTTCGCAGGTCGAGACACTGAAATGATGCAGGAAATTCGTCAGCAAGACGACATCGTAACCGGTCCCGAACTCGACCTCGAAAGCGCTCCCTGGAAGCAAGGAATAGCGTTCGGACACGCCCGCTTTTTCAGCATTCTCGCGAGCCACTTCCAGCACCGCAGCCCAATCCGTCGCGACAATCCGCGCGTTCGGATTCTGTTTCGCAACCGCGATCCCGAACATTCCATGCCCCGCCGCGATATCCAGCACCTTCCAATTCCTGCCTGCCGGCGCATCGATTAACTTCGCGATGGCCTCGGAAGGCGGCCTCATCATCGGCGCCATGGAACGCGCGAACGTCACCCATAGCGGGTTTTCCGGCTCTATGGTCCCGTCGCCCGGCATAGTGGTCCCGCCCTTGCGGACCGCGGCCGCGACATCGTTGAAATATCCCGACAGGCGCTCGATCTCGCCCAGAAACTGAGCGGCCGTACCCATATACGCGGGAGAATGACGGTTGAGGAAAAGGGCGGAGTCGGGACTGAGCTCATATTCCGATCCGCTCTTTGTTAGAAACTCCATTACGCACAGGTAATCGCATAGGACGCGCGCGCCCTTTTCAGACGCGTCCACGCGGTCCGCGATCTCGGGGACCGTCTTGCAGCCCTCCGCAATCGCGGTAAACAGATCGAGTTCGATGGCCGCGCGCAATGCTCCGGTGCGTTGATAAGCATTGAGAGTTTCGAAGATCCGAGCGGGAGTCGGGGAAATGGGTTGTGTGCCAACATGAGCCATAGGGATTATCATAACCGCATGGCTCAAGGCACCATCGTGATCACGGGCGCATCGAGCGGTATCGGTGAAGCATGCGCGCTCCACTTCGACAAAAAAGGCTTTCGCGTATTTGCGGGCGTCCGCAAAGCCAGCGATGGCGAAGCATTGCGGCAAAAAACTTCGGACCGGCTTACGCCCCTCATCATGGACGTTACCGACCAAGCCTCCGTCGCTGCTGCGGCGAATTCCATCGATCGGAAAGAGATCTCAGGGCTGGTGAATAACGCGGGAATCGCGATTTCCGCCCCGGTCGAGCTCATTCCCCTCGATAAGCTCCGCGAACAACTTGAGGTGAACGTCATTGGGCAGGTCGGCGTGATCCAGGCCTTTCTACCCCTGCTGCGGCAAGGACGAGGCCGCATCGTGAACATCAGCTCGGTGGCTGGCCGCAGCGTCCTGCCGTTCACGGGAGCTTACAGCGCCTCGAAGCACGCCATCGAAGCGATCTCCGATGCCCTGCGGATGGAGTTGCGCGAGTGGGCGATCCATGTCGCCATCATCGAACCTGGCGCGGTAAAAACTCCCATCTGGGATAAAGGAGTGCAGCGGGCGAACGACATGATTGCGCAGTTTCCCGATGAGGGCCTGGACCTTTACCGCTATCTGATCGCGAAAATGATTGCCGCGGCCGCGCAGGCGTCCCACCGTGGCGTAGATCCTTCCGAAGTAGTGAAAGCTGTGGATCACGCGTTGCTCGATGCGAAGCCGAAAATCCGCTATGTGGTCGGCAAAGATGCCAAGATGCGGATGCTGGTGAATTATCTTCCCGACAAGATGCGTGACAACATGATTATGAAGCGCATCAACGCCATCAAGACCTGACCGTGCTTACCAGGCCCATCCCGGCATGACGTAGGAATAGAAAAGCACCACCAGGCCGATCACCGTCGCCAGGAAAATACTATGACGCAGCGTGAAGCGAAACAATTTGGCTTCATCCTGCGATGGCATCCCGGTGGCCGCTGCCGCTACCGCGATGCTTTGCAGGCTGATCATCTTGCCCATCACGCCGCCGGCTGAGTTCGACGCCGCCATCAGCACCGGCTTCAGGTGCAGACTGTTGGCCGTTACCACCTGCAGATTTCCGAAGAGCGCGTTCGCCGAAGTATCGCTGCCCGTCAAGAACACGCCCATCCATCCCAGCAATGCGCTGAAGAATGGGAACACCACGCCGGTGGCCGCAAACGCTAAGCCGAGCGTAGCGGTCGCTCCACAATAATTCATGAGGTACGCGAGGGCGAGAACGGCGGCCAGAGTGACCATCGCAAATGCCAACTGCCTCGCAGTGGCGGCAACAACCCGCACGAATTTCCCGAGCGGCAGGCGCAGGAACAAGGCGGCCGCAATCGCCGAGAACATGCATGACGATCCTGCCGCCGCCAGAATGTCCAGCTTGAAAACCGCCGCATAAGGAGCCGGCTTCGCCACGGCGGGCGGCATGCGCAGGATCAGGTTATGCAAACCGGCCCAGTTCAAATTGAAGGTAGCTTTGTTCAGCCAGAACTTCACGGCATCGAAGCCCCACAGCGATACGAACACCACCAGCAGCGCGTAAGGAGCCCAGGCGTAGAGGATCTCGCCCGCCGTGTGTTGCCGCGTCTCTGCAACCGGACTCCCATCGTCCTCCATGCTGTCCCGAGGTTTCCAGAACTGCAGCAGCGCCACCAACGCGAGAATCGCCGTAATCGAGCTGAGAATATCCGTGACGTACACGCTGAAGAAGTTCGATACAGTAAATTGCATTCCCGCAAAAGCAACGCCGCACACGACGGCGCCGGGTAGCACGCCTTTCAGCGCCTTCCAACCACCCATCACCGCAATCAGGTACGCCGGAATAAATAGCGAGACGGGCGCGCAGATGCGTCCCACATCGGCGCTCAATTCCTTGAGCGGCAGCCCTGTAATGCCCGCCAGCGTCACCAGTGGGATTCCGATAGCGCCGAACGCTACCGGCGCGGTGTTCGCGAGCAGGCAAATCCCCGCGGCGTAGAACGGACGAAATCCGAGGCCGGCCAGCATCGCTGAGGCGACGGCCACCGGCGTTCCAAAACCCGACGCGCCCTCGATAAACGCGCCGAACGCGAATGCGATCAAAAGCGCCTGCAAACGTTTATCGTTGGTCAGACTCCCCACCGAGTTCTTGATCACGTCGAATTGCCCGGTCTCCACGCTCACCCGATACAACACGATCGCCCAGAAAATAATCCAGCCGATGGGAAACAGTCCAAAGGCCGCGCCATACGCGACGGAATGGACCAGCAGCCGGACCGGCATGCGATAGACAAAAAGCGCCACCAAAATCGCAGCGCCCAGTCCGAGCAGCGATGCTTTCCACGCCGCGACTCGCATCGCTCCGAGCGCGATCAGCAGTACGAACACCGGAATCGCCGCCACCAGAGCGGAAAAGCCCAGACTTCCGCCTACAGGGTCGTACGTCTGCTGCCACATGTTTAGGTTGATTCTATCTCAGCGTCATGGGACGCCCGCCCGCTTCCTTGCTGCGTTGGGCGGCGTCCATGAAAGAGAAAATCTCGAGCGTTTCATCGTTCGGGACGGGCGGCTGTTTCGTCTCCATAAACTGCGCGATCTCGCGAACCAGTTCGCCATAGCCGACGTGCGATTCTTCCACCACCTGTGTGGTCACATTTCCCTTCCCTTCGGGTTTTCGAAACGCAACCGCGCCATAGCTGCTGTAAGGCCGCAGCGCCCGCACCGTGCCGATGCGTCCATCGCTCCATCGCCCCACCAACACGTCCGCATCGGGGGTCGACATGCGTGTCACTTCCTGACATCCCGTGCCCATGATCGTGTAGAGCATCTCGATGGGATGAATCGCGTACCACGACAAATCGAGCTGGTGATGTTCTTCGAGCGGGCCCGGACCCCAGGTAGCCGCGCCTTCCAAATTGCCGCCGCGCAATTTCTGCACTTCACCGAAGCGCAAACTCGAGGAGCTGAACCACGGAACACCGGCGTCCTTCGCGACCCGCGCAATGGCACGCGCGTCTTCGAGCGTCGATGCAAGCGGCTTATCGACAAACACGGGCTTGCCACACGCGACCGCTTCCCGCATCTGCGCCAAGTGCGGGCGTCCATCCACGCTCTCCAACAAAATCCCATCCACCTCGGGGCAAAGCTTCGCAATAGAATCCACAATCCTGACGCCCCACTTGTCCTGCAACTCCTGCGCGTAGCCATCGACGCGCGTGCGGCTCGATTCTATGTCGGCACTCCCGCCCTTGAACGCCGCAACCACGCGAGCGCCCGCAACATGATCGGACGCGGTGGGATCGTTCAGCGTCTTGGTGAACGCCGTGACGTGCGACGTATCGGCGCCAATGATGCCGAGCCTCAAATCGGCCGCGCAAGAAACCGTTGCGCAAATAAACACAATGAAGACGATTCTCATACGGCGTCATTGTACACTGTGGATTGCCGCTGGACCTTTCTACACCGCTCATGTACGTAAAGGGCGTGGGGCCTGCGCGCGCCGAGTTTCTCAAGACTAAGGGGCTCGTAACCGTCGAAGACCTGCTTGGCTACGTCCCCTTCCGCTACGAAGACCGCAGCAACGTCAAGACCATCGCTCAACTCGCGCCCGGCGAAATGGCCACGGTCGTCGTGGAGGTGAAGAGCGCTAAGCTCGCGGGCTTTCGCCGCCGCAGCCTCGGACTTTTTGAAGTCGTCTTCACCGATGGATCGTCCCAAACGCTCCTCGGCAAATGGTTCCACGGCGCTTACTTAGAGGACCGCATGAAACCAGGCGTGCGCCTGGCAGTCTACGGCAAGGTCGAACTGGATAGCTATACCGGAGACCTGCTCATCATGCACCCGGAATTTGAAGTTCTGGCCGGGGACGACGACGGCGATGCCGCGCTGCACACCGGCCGCGTCGTTCCGATTTATGAAGCGGCGGGAAAAATCTCCACGCGCGTGTTCCGTAATCTAATGAGCTTTGTTCTTGGTGCGCTGCAGCCCGTGGCCGATCCCATGCCTCCGGATATTCTGGCGCGACTGAAGTTGCCGGATCGTTGGTCGTCACTCCGCGACATTCACTTCCCGCCGCAGGATTCCGACCTGCGCCTGCTCAACGCCTTCCGCTCGCCCGCGCAATATCGTTTGATCTTCGAAGAGTTCTTCTGGCTGGAATGCGGTTTGGCGCTCAAGCGCGCGAAAGCCCGGCTGCAACCTGGCATAGCATTCGAGCTGACCGATCGCGTTCGAGAGCAGATCAAGGCGATGCTCCCATTCAAGCCGACGGGCGCGCAGAAACGAGTGCTCGGCGAGATCGCCAGGGAGATGCAGGAGCCGCATCCTATGAACACGCTGCTGCAAGGCGATGTCGGCAGCGGTAAGACGTTGGTCGCGGCCGAAGCGGCCGTCATTGCGATCGAAAACAAATATCAAGTTGTAGTTCTCGCGCCCACGGAGATTCTGGCAACCCAGCATTATCTCTATTTCAAGAAGCTATTCCAGAAGCTCGGATATGTGGTGGTCCTGCTCACCGGCTCCAATACGAAACACGAGAAAATGCAGTTGAAGAAGCTGCTCGCGTCAGGCTATGCGCAGATCGCGATCGGTACGCACGCTTTGCTCGAAGAGGACGTGGAACTCCAGCGCCTCGGCCTGGCCATTGTGGACGAACAACATCGCTTCGGCGTCCTGCAACGTTTGAAACTATTCGAAAAGGGCCGCCATCCCGATGTGCTCGTGATGACCGCCACGCCCATCCCACGCACGCTGGCGCTCACGATTTACGGCGACCTGGACGTGGCCGTGATCGACGAGCTTCCGCCTGGCCGAAAGCCGATCGTTACCAAGCACGTCACG
>JBEKUT010000017.1:0-32052 GCA_049514735.1 Bryobacteraceae bacterium | reverse complement strand
GCCGGGATCTTCGCAGTCGGCCGCGCCGGAATCCCCAGCGGCCGCCATCCACGTAATGCCTTCCGCGTTG
Source organism: Bryobacteraceae bacterium (assembly GCA_049514735.1). GTDB lineage: Bacteria > Acidobacteriota > Terriglobia > Bryobacterales > Bryobacteraceae > JAICMB01. Next base: position 31,982 of record JBEKUT010000017.1, on the reverse strand, counting down.
GCCTGTTGGGCCGCGCTTTGATAAGTTGGCAGATCGACCAGATCGTAATACTCACAATCGCCGTAGCTCATACTGATCACCGGCGCGTAAACCTGGTCGACTGCCTGGAAAAGAGACGTGAAGACATCTGGCGAGTACACGAAGTAAACCGTGGCATTCGGCGCCACGGCGCCGGACCATTCAATATCCAGATCCGCTTCCGCCAGATCCCCCGAGACCACTTGGACACCCGGATTCTGCTGTCCCGGCACCAACACTTGCTGGAGATCGATGGCAGGCAGATTGAACATAGAGCGGAACCTTGTAATATCCGAAAGGTTAATCTGGGTCTGACCCATGATCGCCAGGCTCTGTCCCGTGCCATTGATGCCGGCGGTGTAGAGAGGCGTTACGTCATAGATAGTGGCCCAATCGCCGGGGACGACGGCGTGGCCGCCGTTCCCCAAATTCTCGTTGGGGTGCGCTTTCCGCAAATTCTTGGGCTTCAGACGAAAATCGTTGAGACCCCGAATGCTGCTCACCATGCCGGCGAAAGCGGCTGGTAGCGCCGGATTCGTCGCATTGGCATAATGAATTTCGCCGTTGACGTTATAGCGGTGAATCTCCGCGTGCAAAGCGTTCTTCACTTGTTGGGCAGTGCCGCTGAACGTGATCCAGATGCGGCTACGCGCCGTCAATAGCACCGAGAAACCCTGAGAGCGCAGCCATTCCGCGATTTTCGCCATATCGTTCGAACTGGCGCCAAACTGATCCGCATACTGCTCCGGCGTCAGCCATTTATGAAATTGCGGCGAAGATGGGTTCTGCTGATCGGCCAAGAGCTGGTTCAGGCTCTGCTGCTGGCTTGTGAAGGGTTTGATGTGGATGGTGATGGAGGGCAACTGGAACGTGGCTTCCACCGCACCCTGATCAAACTGAGCCTGGGCGCGCGGGGTGATGTGACCGGGCAGCGTCACGCTGTTAGTGTTGTCGATGGGGGCCGCTATGCGGTCCTGCTGGGCCAGCAGCAGGGGCATGGCGGCGAAAAAACACAAGACCAGCGTAAAACGCAGACGGGCGCTCCGAAGATACACTCTAGGCACGTAGAGCAGACGAATGCCGAATCGGGGCGGTTTCGCCTGCTCCATAATGTCTAGTTTAGGCCGAGCGGCCAACGCTTTGCGAGCGGGTGGCCAGTTTATCGGAGGCCATGGCCGTGCCTTTGACGCGCGCGGCGATCTTTTGGAAAGCTATGTCGCGAGCTGCGTCGGGCGAGCCGTGCTTGGGTTTCTTGTCGATGCTGAAGGGCGAAAAACCGCAATCGTCAGTGGAGCCGAGGCGATCGACGGGAATGTATTTGGAGGCGGTCATGAGGGCGCCGGCGACCTCTTCGGCCTCTTCCACGCGCGGGTTCAGCGGATCGATGACGCCGATGAAGCAAACCTGCTTGACGCCGTTGGCGTTGGCGCGGCTATGCTCGCCGACGAGCTTGTAAACGCGCTCGCGGTTGTTTTCGCTTGCCAACTGCATTAGAAAATAGCCGGCGTTCATCTGGAACATGCTGGGCAGAAGATCGGCATAGTCGACGTCCGCGCTATGGGTGGAATCACAATCGCCGCCGGGGCAGGTGTGAATGCCGATGTTGGCGCGCTCTTCGTTCGAGAAGCGGTTGAGGACGCGGTTGTTGAGGTCGATGAAACTGCGCAGCATGCCGCGTCCGGTCCAGGCATTATTGGGATCGTTGCGGCAAGCCAGACGGCCTTCGGTGAAGTCGATGGAGACGCGCGCCGCGCCGGCCGCAAAGCATTGCCGGATGTCCTTTTCGCATTCGTTGCAGAGGTCGGACAGGAATTGTTCGCGCGTGTAGCCGGGGATCTCGGCGTCGAGGGGATAGAGCAGCGACAGCATGGAGGGTGCGATGACGGCCTGCTTCAGGGGCTTCTTCGCCATCTTCATGGCCTCTTTTACATATTCGGCCGCGTATGTTTTATAGCGGAAGGGGCCGCGTACGAGCCTGGGGAGCTGGCGATGATGGCCATCGGTGAAGATGGCGAAGTATTGACCATCGGCGGCGAGTGTGTCGGCCAGCCCGGTGCCCCCGAGCGTGTCGGTTAACGGATAGGTTGCAAAACTGGAAGCGCGCTGTTCTCCATCGGAGACGATGGGTGAACCGGTGGCCTCCATCCGCTGGATGGAATCGCGGCAGGCGTCATCTTGTATCTGCTTCAACTGCTGGTGGGTGATTTTGCCGGCGTCGTAGTCGGCTAAGGCAGCCTGCAGCCTGGCAGGTCGCGGAAGGGAGCCAACGGGCTCGGTTGGGATTGTCATACGGGGTACTCCTTTGCTTAAACGCTGGTCAATCGTAGCACGCTAAGATCGACGGATCAGCGGGACAGAACGTGGACGGGGCGTCTCAGCTCAGCGGATTGCCCCCTTGTTTTCGATGATGCGAGGAGAGTGGGTACAGCGAGTTATACTATTGACCGTGTTGGGTTTATTGTTTTGAAAGGGGCTGTGCGGAAGCAGGAATCGGGGGTCTGCCTCCGCAGTGGGTGGCTCGGGAAGTTTTGGGTGGAACTGGCTGCCTTCGATTTAAATGTACTCGGAAGGTCAAGGGAAATAGGCGGGTTGCCGGGAGGTGGGGTATGGGAAGGTGCTTGTGTTGGTTGGGGATAGGAGGAATATTAAAAATATTAATGTTTGTGACCGCAAAAGGTCGCTTCAAAATGCGGCCGGAAGATGCTGGGGCGAGCGGGAGGTTTGTGCGGCCGCAGTTTGAAGCGACCGGGGAGTGAACTAAACCGCTGGGCCAAGGCCGTCTATGGGGATTGAATGCTGCTGGGGAAGAAAGATGGCCGGAGAGAACAAGAGTCTGGGGTGCGAAGTTGGGCGGATGGCGCGTTGGAGGGGGAAGACTTTGTAACTTTGCAATGGGCCGGACGCGCCGAATCGGTGGAATGCAGGAGTGGGGAAGGCGTTGAAACTTCGGTCACAAAACCCGGAGTGTGTTCGAACGGTACAATATCGTGGATGAGCGCGACATGCATGCGGCGGCTGAAAAGCTACAGCAGCACCTAAACGGCAAGAAATGAGGCACTTCTGGTCGCCTGGACCCCCAAACCTAGGACCTCGTTGGCCCGGGTTGTGTGCTAATCGTGTGATATTCGCGGGCCCCTTCCAGCCCTTTTGCGCTCGCTCTGAAGGATCTAGGACAGTTCAGGTCCTGGCGTGTCGCCCGACCGAGGCGTTTTCTTTTTCGCAGCCACAATACGATAGATTCAGCGATTGCGCGGGCCTGTTCGTGGCTAAACGAATGCGCCGTTCCCTTCTCCAATGTTAAGATGAAGGGGCAATGAACCGAGTCGGCGTTGCCAGATCGATGGGAACCAACGCTGTAGCACAGGAGCGTGTGCCAGGGGAGGGTCAAGGGGTGTATAGCACAAATCCAGCACACAGCCAAGATCTCCACTTTTTCATTGCTTGTAAGTAGTTCATTCTAAAGTGCGCGCCCGTAGCTCAGTTGGATAGAGCGTCTGGCTACGAACCAGAAGGTCGCATGTTCGAGTCATGCCGGGCGCACCACCTAAAACTTTTATTTTCAATTCGCCTCGGCAGGCGCATTTCAGCAATCGCGTTTACGCGACTGGCCTTCGGGATTCGCCAGCGGGCGTTCCGTCTCGCCGAAATGGCCCTCGATCCGCTTCCAGCCTGGCAGATTCGGCCCGGCGCGCGCAAACTACTGCCGTGTTGCGGCGCCAGGCCGGAACTGAACGGCAAGTACTGTAATGTCGTCGCCCTGCTCCACACCTTCCGTGAAGGTCTGGACGCTTGACAACAATTCCGCGACCAACTGACCGACCGGCCGCGTCCTCACGCCTTCCAACAGATGCTTCAGCTTCGCCTCAGTGAAGAATTCCCGGCCTGTGTTCTCGGCTTCAGTGACGCCATCGGTATAAAACGTCAGACTATCGCCGGCCTCTAAGTGCGCCATACCGTCCTCGTACATCGCGTTGTCCAATACGCCCAACATGATCCCTCGCGGCTCCCTTAAGAAGCTCCCGGCGTGATGGCGTGAGCAATGATAGGCTGCCGGCTGTCCACCGGAACTGAATCGAAAATCGCCCGAATCCAAGTCTAAGATGCCGTAAAGAAGCGTCAGAAAAATCTCGCCGCGGCTCTGCGCCAGCAGAATGTGATTCACGCGCTTCAGAACCTCGCCCGGCGAGCCGCCCTGCAGAGCCGTGGCCCGTAAGAGTGTACGGCTAACGGCCATGAAGAGCGCGGCGGGAATGCCTTTGCCTGAAACGTCGCCAATAGCCAGACCGAGGTGGTTGGCATCGATCAGGAAGAAATCGTAGAAGTCTCCACTGACTTGCCGGGCCGCGGCCATACTCGCGGCGATTTCGAATTCCTCCCGGCCCGAGATTAGTTCCGGCAGAATCGCTTGTTGCAACTTGGTGGCGATTCTAAGTTCATGTTCCAAGGTCGAGAGTTGTTCCCGTGCTTCTTGTCCTTCCCGCAGGATTTGCAACTCGCGCTGCGTTTTTCGAATCGTTTTTTCGAGGTCCGAGAAGTCGATCGGTTTGGTCAGGAAGTCATAGGCGCCGCCGTTCATGGCCGCCCGAATGTTCTCCATGTCGTCGTATGCCGAGATGATCACCGTTTTCAATATCCGGCGCAGCTCGCTCGCTTTACTCAAAAGCGTTAAGCCATCCATTACGGGCATATTAATGTCGGTAATTACAAGTTCGATGGAAGGATGCAAGTCGATCAACTGCAGCGCCTGCTCGCCATCGCCCGCAAAGTAAAACTTGAATTCTCCGGCGGATATGCTTTTCCGAAAATTATGCCGAACCAGAAGTTCCAGATCCGCTTCGTCGTCTACTACTAAGATTTCGCTGTTCATCAAATGCTCTCCCGCGGAAGCGTCACGATGAATTCGGTGTTCTCCCCGCGGCTTTCCGCGCGGATCGTGCCGCTGTGACCATGTACCACAATGTCGTGGCTGATCGATAAGCCAAGCCCCGTGCCGGCTCCCGCCGGCTTGGTGGTGAAGAAAGGATTAAATATTTTCGGTAACAGTTCCTCGGGAATGCCCGGACCGTTGTCGCACACCCGGACTTCCACGTTCGATCCGAGGCCGCGGCTGCAGATATTGACCACCGGGTCAAATCCTTCACCTACGTTCCGGCGCCGTTCGTATGCAGCGTAGCAAGCGTTGTTGATAATGTTCAGAAAGACACGGCTCAGATCCTGCGGAACGGCCGATATAGACCCGACATCGGGATTCAAGTCCGTGACCATGCGTACGTTGAACGCGCGATCTTGTGCCCGCAGTCCGTGGTACGCCAGGCTCACGCAGTCGGTCAGGAGACTATTGAGATCCACCGGTTCGCGCTCGCCGGACTTACCACGGGAGTGCATCAACATTCCGCGCACGATGCGGTTGGCTCGAACGCCGTGTTCGTCTATTTTCAAAATGTACTGTTCCAGTTGACCCAACAAATCCAGAACACTTTCCGATCCAGCGGCCCCGGTGAGTTGCTCCCGTATCTCACTTACTAACTCGCGCGATGCTTTGGCGAAGTTTGTTACAAAATTAAGCGGATTTTTTATTTCGTGCGCAATCCCTGCCGTCAGAGCTCCCAGCGAGGCCAACTTTTCTTGGACTAACAGCCGGTCCTGTGTCTGGCGAAGCTGACTCATCACTTGGTCGAGTTCATCCGCCCGGCGCTTCTCCGCCTCTCTGAGGCGTTTCTTTTCTATGGAGGCCTCGATGCGGGCAATAAGCAGCACCGGGTCGAAAGGCTTGACCAGATAGTCGTCGGCCCCCATCTGGATGCAGCGCACTGCGCTACTGCTCTCGTCGAGAGCGGAGATCAAGATCACTGGGGTAGCGCGAAGAGCTGGATTGGCCTTGATCTGCTTCAGAACCTGGAAGCCATCCAGAACTGGAAGGACGACGTCCAGGAGCACCAATGCGAAATCGCCTTCATCGAGTAACTGAAGGCACTTCTGTCCATCGTCGCTAACGGTGACGTCATAGCCTTGCCGCTCCAGATATCCTCTGAGGATGTTGCGATTACCGGCGCTATCGTCTACGAGTAAGAGCCGCGGGCCCAGGTGCTTCGACTCTACGCGCGTAGCGGCCGGCAAGGGAAGCGAAGGGGACCGGGAAGCCTCGGAATCGTGCGCCAACGCGAGAAGTTGTTCCGCGGCAAACCGGAGATTTGCAATACCCTGTTCCAGGTGCTTCGGAGCCAACGGAAGCAAGTCGTCGATTCCAACTAACAACTGGGTGGCGCTCGGCACCAACGACAACTGCAACTCTCGAAGAGCCGCGGCGTGCAATAACTCGCTTTCGGTACCGAGAGCCTGCTCAGTATACTTCACCATCTTCCTGGCATTTTCAACCAGTGCGAGAAGGCCCATGCGAACCTGGTTATCCGGAAGCGGACCCGCCCCGTCTAGCTCCTCCAGCAACATCTCTCCGTTCCCTATGATGTGGTTCAAAGGCGTGCGCAGGGAGTGCCGCAGCTCCGCAACCGAAGCTTGGTTCAAGGTATGGTGTTGTGCTGTCAATCTGTCACGAGCGTACTCTCATTTCAATCGTTGTCAAGGTACACAGCGACAAATGTGTAGTGACAATCGACAGACACAGTCTGTCCCAGGGAAATGTCTGTGAAGAACTAGGACCATGCCCAGGGTTTACCCCTCTTTCAAAACGTTACACTGCTCGTAAAAGACCTGGAAGACCATTTTGTAAACAAGACCGGAGAGCGACTTTCCAGCGGCGTTTCCGCTGGGCGATGGAGTATGCTTCCTCTTGTCATCCTGGCGGCGGTAATCGCCGTCATGTATCTCGCTCGCCAAGTCCTTATTCCATTTGCTTTTGCGATTGTGCTGAGTCTCATTTGGAGCCCTCCTGTGAATTGGCTCCAAAAGCTGCATCTAGGCCGGCTCCCCGCCGTCATCCTGGTAGTTATTGTTTCCATGGCAATTACCGCTGGCATTGGTTGGATCATTCTCAATCAGCTCATCGCGGTTGTAAATGAGCTTCCGGATTATCAGCAGAACATTCACAGTAAGATCGTGGCCCTCAGCGGTTCTAGTAACGGATCGCTGAGCCGCGCGGCTGAGAGTGTTCAGAGAATCTCAAAGGAATTGTCCACTCCCCAAACGGCAGAACCAGCGGCACGCCTCGAAAGCGGGAGGCACAACCTGAGCATGCGGAATCAACCCGCCGCGCCGGTTCCCGTGCAGATCGTTGACAAGCCGGCAAATAACCTCGCCTATTCAGCCGGCCTCGTTCGCCAGTTTGTCGGATCGTTCGCCCTCGGCGGCATCGTTCTGATCTTTAGCGTGTTCCTGTTGATTGAGCGCCAGGACGTTCGCAATCGTCTTCTACGATTGGTCGGTCTAAGTCAGTTGAACGTCATGACGAAAGCGCTGGACGATGCCACTCAAAGAGTCAGCCGCTATCTATTGCTACAATTCGCGGTCAACGCCGGTTTCGGATTTGTAATCGGACTCAGCTTGTATTTCATCGGTCTGCCCTTTGCGGCACTGTGGGGCACGGTGGCCGGCTTCTTGCGCATCATACCTTACGTCGGCACCATGGTTGCCGGAGCCTTGCCTCTGTTGCTTGCGATCGCCGTCTTTAACGGCTGGATAGCGCCAGTGATGGTCTTTGCGTTGTTCGCCAGCCTGGAGCTTGTACTCGGCAATTGGATCGAGCCCCGGCTCTATGGCGCGCATACTGGAGTCTCTTCTCTCGCGATCCTGGTTACAACTGTGTTTTGGACAATTCTTTGGGGTCCCGCGGGCCTGATCTTATCGATGCCGCTAACAGTTTGTGTAGCAGTCCTCGGACGCTACGTGCCTCAGGTATCGTTCCTGCATATCCTGCTCGGGGATGAGCCAGCCCTCGCGGCCGAGACGCAGGTTTATCAGCGTCTGCTTGCGATGGACCGTGACGAAGCGCAAGGAGTCGTCGAACTATTCTTGAAACAGCACACGCTGGTCGAGTTATACGATTCCGTGCTTGTACCCGCGCTCACCATGGCCGAGCAGGATCGTCACAAGGGCGCTGTCGATGGAGTGCATGAGCGGTTCATTTTCCTGAGCGTGAAGGAGATGATTGCGGAGTTTTCGGAATACATGCCGTTGCCGCCGCCTGCACGTGCGAACCAGCCGGCCGCCTCACCTGCCGCTCGCGTGCTGTGTCTTCCCGCCAGTGACGAGGCCGATGAGATCACGGCAGCGATGCTGGCGCAACTCCTGGAAGGCGAAGGCGTAGCGGCGATCGCGTTTCCGTTTGGAACTGGCATGCACGAGACGTTCACGCTGCTCCAACCGCAAGCCGGCGATGTGATTTGTCTGTCCGCTTTGCCTCCGTTCGCATTCGCCCAAGCACGAATCCAGGCGCAACAGTTGCGTTTGAAATTCCCCCGATGCAAGTTACTCATTGGGGTCTGGGGATTCGCGGGAGACGTTACGAAAGCTCTCGATCGCTTCGAACACTCGCGTCCCGATGGCCTCGCAGTATCGCTGGCCGATGCCGTCAACCGTCTTAAGAAACAGGATGATCCGATTTCGGGTGGCCATGTAACTACGTGAACTTCCAGAGTGTTTGTAGGCCGCAAGTACAAGATGGCTGCACACGAGCGAAGGAATGGGGACGCCCCCTCTGGCTTGACTCTCGAATGATGCTGGCGCCAAGTTAGGTCGTCCCCGGAACGCACTCAAAACCACTTGGAATCGTTACGTCGTCGTAGTAGTGGTAGGTTCTGGTTGCTTACCCCCCTTTTCACAGCAGAGTAATTCCAAAAGACATTCGATCAGCTCCCACAACAACATGTAAGGTCCGTCTCCTTTCTTGCCGGTTAAAGCTTCCGAGCTGGCCTGGTGAAAGGCTGGCTCCAGAAAGCGCGAGGCAGCGATTGTCCGTCAGAACTTCACGGTGTCAGATAGTGTAGGGCAAGTTTGCGTTCCGTCAAATAATTTTCCTTACAAATCGCCTTGCACAAAGCCGAGAAAGAATGGTACACTCTCTCACAAAGGTTACAGGGCGGAAAGCGGCTGTATTGCGCTGGACAATTGCATCACTCGCACTATCCGTGTGCGGTCTCAACGCTCAGAGCGCGACGGGGGATATGACCTGGCAGGAGCGCTGGGACACGTACGTCGAACGGACCTTCGACTGGCAACGCATTAGCCTCATCGCGGCCGGCACCGCGGTGGACAGTGTGATTGAGGAGACCTTCGAAATCGGGAAATGCGGCCGCCCGCCGTACTGCTATCCTCACGATTTCGGTGGCGCCATCTTCCGCCGCACCGCGCGATCCTCCATGGAACTCGGCGCCGGAGCCTTGCTGCACGAAGATATTCGCCGCCGGCCTTCGAACCTCGCCGGGTTTCGCCCACGCCTTAAATACGCTCTTGTTCACGCCGCGCTCGCACGCAGCTCGGACGGCGAGTGGCAACTCGGCTACAGCCGCTTCCTCGGGACGTTCGCTGCCGATACGGTCGATTCGGCGTGGCGCGGCCGGGCGCTCACCTCTGGGCGTCTGTTCGGCCGCTTCGGCATATCCACGACAACCTATTTCCAGGACGCCGTGTGGACCGAATTCAAACCCGACATAACGCGTTTCGCGAGGCGTATCGCAGCCAAACATTTCAGCCGCTTCCGCTAGCGTTCTAAACTGGTGGGACGGGGTCCCATGCAGGCTAGCGTTAACACTATCGCGCAAACGGCAGAGAGACAGGCGGCTGCGAACACACTCTTCCGCGTTTTGGCCGCTATCAGCTTCTGCCATCTGCTGAACGATCTGGTGCAATCGCTCATCCCCGCCATCTATCCGATCCTTAAGAGCTCGTTCCATCTCGACTTCGGACAAATCGGCCTCATCACGCTCACTTATCAGATGACCGCGTCCCTGCTGCAGCCGGTCATCGGGCTGTACACGGATCATCATCCAAAACCGTTCTCACTTGCGATCGGCATGGGGTTCACGCTCTTCGGTCTGGTGTTCTTTTCCATGGCGCCGACCTACGTGATGCTGCTCGCGGCCGCGGCGCTGATCGGGATCGGGTCGGCGGTATTTCATCCTGAAGCTTCCCGCGTTGCGCGGATGGCTTCCGGCGGACAACACGGGCTCGCGCAATCGGTATTTCAAGTCGGCGGAAACGCCGGCAGTTCCATGGGACCGCTGCTCGCGGCGTTCATCGTGGTTCCTCACGGCCAGGGAAGCGTCGCGTGGTTTTCGATTGCCGCTTTTATCGGGATCGTGATTCTGACGCGTGTTGGAATGTGGTACAAAGAGCACCGCGCCGCGGCCGCCGGAAGCTCGCGAGTGCGTAAGCCGGAGAGCCATCCAGGACTGTCTCCAAGGAAGGTCGGGATGGCGATCGCGGTTCTTATCGCGCTTATTTTCTCAAAATACATTTATCTCGCTAGCTTAAGCAGTTACTATACATTTTATTTGATGAGTAAATTCCATCTGCCCGTGCGCAGCGCGCAGCTCTATTTGTTTCTCTTCTTGGGCGCGGTGGCGGCGGGAACCATCATCGGAGGACCGGTGGGCGACCGCATCGGACGCAAGGTGGTGATCTGGTGTTCCATCCTCGGCATCCTGCCATTCACGCTGCTGTTGCCCTACGCGAACCTGTTTTGGACGGGCGTTCTCAGCGTCATCATCGGACTGGTGCTGGCATCGGCGTTTTCCGCAATTCTGGTTTACGCGCAGGAATTGGTTCCGGGAAAAGTCGGTATGATCTCGGGTCTCTTTTTCGGGTTTGCGTTTGGCATTGCCGGTATTGGAGCGGCTTTATTAGGACAACTCGCCGACGCCACCAGCATCGGCTTTGTTTATCGCGTCTGCTCGTTCCTTCCGCTTATTGGCCTGCTGACCGGCTTCCTGCCGAATCTCGAACGGCATCGAGAACGTCTTGCGTCCGCATAACAGTGCAGTATTCACCGTCCAGATTCGCCAGGCTCATGGCGTGAACTTCATCGGCCGTTCGCGGCGTGCCTTTCCAATCCTTACGGCCGAACGTGAAGACCGCGTCTTCGTCCAGGAACGTCTCGAATCCGAGATTGCCGGCCATGCGAACAGTCGCTTCCACCGAATTGTTCGTGATCACGCCGGTGACTACCAGCACGTTTTCGCCGGCCGATCGCAGACGCGCTTCCAGATCCGTCCCGATGAACGCGCTGTTCGTTTGTTTCGGAATTACAATCTCGCCTGACAGTGGACGCGCCTCCGGTTTGAAATCGTGTCCCGGCTGACCCTGCCGGTAATGCGAGTTGGGCTCTCTCGAATCGTGCCGGATGTGATAAATCGGCCGGCCTGTCGCGCGCCACGCCTCCAACAACGCCGCGATATTCTTCTCCGCGCCGGGATTATTGCGCAGTCCCCAACTCGGATGGTCGATGGCGTTCTGAACATCGATGACAAGGAGCGCGGCATTGGTTGGAAGCTGAGCCATCATACAACTCTACTTCGGAAATGCTACCTTCATTCGATATGAATCCGTACGCGTCCTTCCTAGCCGACCGCGATGTGTTCGAGGTGATAGCAGCTACACCCCGAGAACTCGAAATCTTGTTGGATGAAATTGGCCCCGAGAACGCGGAGAAGTCGCCCGCGCCCGGTAAGTGGAGCTGTCGCGATATCATCTGTCACTTAGCCGATTGCGAGATTGTTTTCGCGTTCCGCATCCGGCAGACGCTAGCGGAAGACAATCACGTGGTTCAACCGTTCGACCAGGACAAGTGGGCCAATCCATACGCCGCTTACCAGGCGCGGGCCGCGCTGGCGGTTTTTACAGCAGTGCGCAATTGGAACCTGACGCTGGTCCATGCGGCGGGTAAGGCCGTTCTTACGAAGCCGCTATCGCACCCGGAGCGCGGCGAAATGACGTTAGGCGTATTGCTGGAAACCATGGGCGGGCACGACTTGAATCACCTGAGGCAGATCGAAGCCATCCGGTCGCGGTCCGCTACCGCCTGAGATTCGTCGAGCAGCAGCCATGCTGCGAGGGCGCTTAGTTTTTCGTCCTGTGTCCAGGGCGAGCCGATCAGCTTGCCCATTTCCGAAATGCGTTGCGCCCGCTCGCCGATCGACATCTCAACCCGCAGAAGCTTTTCTTTGATTGCAGTCGTCTTGAGCCCAGCGGATTCGCAGGCTCGCCGGATGACGTCGCGATAGAAATCCCCTTCCGCCGTGTGGATGAGAGCGTGCGATTTCAAAGTCGCCGAAAGGCTCTGCGGCGGCCTGCCCGAGGCGGCAATCACGCAAGCGCCGTGCACCGCGTAGCCCTTCTTCGAGAGCTCGGCCAGTGCTTTGTCCACGGCGTTGCGCGCCATTGCGAGGCTCGATTCCGCGCGCTCCTGGATGAACTCCTCAGCCTCATTCAACGTCATTTTTTCCGCCGCGTGATAGGGCTGTTGGGAGCCACTGATCCTCAGATCGGCCAGTTCCAAACGCCGCCGCTGCACCACGGCTGGTGCGGCCACCGGATCGCGCAAAGCGATCATCGCCGTCCATCCGGAATGCGTCCGAAATCCCAGAGCTACTCGCACGGCCAACTTCCTTGCGGCGCATTGGGATCGAACCGTGGAATATAGCGGCCATCGACATCGGTGAACCCGTACTGTTTTGCGAGATCGCCGACCCATAAGAGTTCGCCGTTCTTCTTGATCGCCTCGGGGTCGCCGGCCAACGCAGCCACAGCGCGCCCGATGTATTCGGGAGATTCGCTCAAATCGAATCGAAACTGTTTTTTGAGCGCTTCGGAAGTCATGCTCATCAGGACTCGCTCCGTGCGCATGAAGCCGGGATTGAGGCCCACCACAGCGATCTTCCGCTTCTTGGTCTGCCTGCTCATGCTCTTCACGAGACGGTTCAGACACTCGTGGCCCAGGTCCCAAAGAATCTGTTCACGATGTTGCGACGGATCGGGATAGTAGTTGTCCGTGATGTGTACAATCAGTCCGCCGCCGTTTTTCGACATCATACGGACGGCATGAACACTGCTCCACCAGCACACGCTCACCGTGCCGAGCGTCTCGCGCCAGAAGCCGGGGTCGAGATCCCAAAACGGCTTGGACCATACCGGCATCACGTTTACCCCCCAGGCCGCGTTTGCGAGAACATCAAGGCGTCCTTGTTCCCTGTCGATACGGCAGAACAGCGCCGCGGCCTGCGCTTCGTCGCCGGCGTCCGCACACACCGGAATGCCGCAGCCTCCGCGAGCAGTCACTTCTTCCGCTGTGTCTTCTATCGTGCCGGGAACGTTGTCGGACGGCTTGGGTCCGCCTCGCGACGTTCGCGCCGCGACATATACTGTCGCGCCCGCGTCACCGAGCGCAAGCGCGATGCCTCGGCCCGCTCCTCGGCTGGCGCCTGTCACCAATGCGATTTTTCCTTGCAGTGATTCCATGCGGTTAGTCTGCGCGCCGATTCCTGACATCCGATGTCATGTTTCGGCGGTAAAGTTTCATTATGCGCGCCGGCCGGCTGCTATCCATTCTGCTCCTGCTGCAGGTCCACCGGCGCGTCACTGCTCGCGATCTTGCCAAGCGGCTGGAGGTTTCGGAGAGGACAATTCTGCGCGACATGGACGCGCTCAGCATCTCCGGTATTCCAGTCACCGCGGAACGCGGAACGGGCGGCGGATGGAGTCTGCTGGAGGAATATCAGACGAAGCTGACCGGTCTCAGCGGAGCGGAAATTCAGTCGCTGTTTCTGGCGCGGCCGTCGAGATTGATGGCGGACCTCGGCATCAAGAAGGAATCGGAAGCGGCGTTGATCAAGCTGCAGGCTTCGTTGCCGCTCGCGTCGAGACAGCAAGCGGAGTTTACGCTGCAGCGGATTTTGGTGGATACGCGCGGCTGGCGCGACCCCGCTGAATCGGTCGCGTGTTTACCGCTTCTATTGGACGCCCTGTGGCGTGACCGGCGCGTGCAGTTTGCATATCGAAAAGTCGGATGCGAGTCGAGCGAACGCCGTGGCGACCCGCTTGGCCTGATTGCGAAGGGAAGCGTCTGGTACCTGATCGCGAATGTGGATAGCGAGCCGCGAACTTATCGCGTGTCGCGAATTTCAGAGGTGACAATTTTGGATGAATCGGCCACGCGTCCCGCGGATTTCGATCTCGCCGTATACTGGGAACGCTCCGCCGCGGAGTTTCGAGAAAAGCTGCCGCGTTATTATGCGACGTTCCTGGCCAGCCCGGAAGTGATGCGTTGGGTGCGGTATCGCGGATGGCGGCTCGAAGAAGAATCGCCGGTGGGCGATTGCGTGCGCATCCGATTGCGATTCGATATCGAGCAGGAGGCGGTGCAGTTTGCGTTGAGCTTCGGCGGGGATGTCGAAGTTGTGGAACCCTTAGAGTTGCGGGAAAAAGTGCAGGCGGGCGCCCTTGCTATTTTGAAGAAGAAAAGATCATGCGATTCTTAGCGATTCTCTGCCTCAGTGTCGGTCTGGTTTCGGCCGAGCCTGTGCGGCTCATTTTCGATACGGACATGGGCAACGACGTGGACGATGTCATCGCGCTCGCGGAGATCCACGCGTTCGAGTCTCGCGGCGAGGCCAAATTGCTGGCCGTTACTATTACGAAAGATAATCGCTGGGCGCCAGTTTTCGTGGATCTGATGAACACGTATTACGGCCGCGCGGACGTGCCGATTGGGATTGTGAAAGGCGGCAAGACGCCCGACGACGGGAACTATCTTCGGCCGGTGGCGGAGTCGAATCGCTATCCGCATCGACTTACGGAAACGAGCGAAGTTCCGGATGCCGTGGCGTTGCTGCGCGAGACTCTGGCGGCGCAACCGGATGGCAGTGTCGTCATCGTGCAGGTTGGGTTCAGCACGAACCTCGCGCGCTTGCTCGATTCGGAAAACGGCCGCGAGCTTGCTGCGAGGAAAGTGCGGCTGGTTTCGATGATGGGCGGCGATTTTCGGCCCGAGCGAATTTCTGAATACAACATCAATCAGGACATTCCCGCTGCGCAAAAACTGTTTGGCGAATGGCCCGGTCCCATTGTGACGAGTGCATTCGACATCGGCCTCGGCATCGCTTATCCGGCCAACAACATCGAGGCGGATTTTCGATACGCTGAACACAATCCTTTGACCGATGCGTATCGCGCTTACAAACCCATGCCGTACGATGAGCCGCTGTGGGATCCGACCGCCGTGTGGTACGCCGTGCGCCCGGATGCCGGCTACTTCAAGACGTCTGAACCTGGAACGATTTCAGTGGATGAAAAAGGCAAGACCAGTTTTTCACCTTCGCCGGATGGGAAACAACGATATCTAATCGTTGACGATGTGCAGAGAGCTCGCGTGCGAGAAGCGATTTCATTATTGGCAAGCGAGCCGCCACGCCGGTAGAACGACAACCACGCGAAGAAAGAATACCGGGTGCTGACCGAGCCGGATATGACAGGCTTCACCGAGGCGGAACTGAGAAGCCATGAAATCGCGTATCGCGCACGAATAAAGCTCCCTCGGATTCCAACTCGTTCAGAATCGGTAGCGTCGCGTGTGGAACCGGTCCATGCTCGCGCTTGATGTACCGAGCACCTGTGATTGGGTGGCTTGAGTTGTAGTAGGCCGTGAAATCGGCCACCCAAAGAGTCTTGTTCAGCTTCACCGCTCCAAGCTTCGAGGGGTCATCCTTGCAACGCCAGCAGATGTAGTGAACCAGCGATTTAAATTTCTCCCGGTCAAACATAGCCACACACAGCTCTTTACCTATCGCGCAAATCATGTTGAAAAAGCAACATCGATATCAATTGTTTCAATGCTTTAGGCTGTTGATCTCAATTTTAACTTCTGTGGAAAACTCCTGTCGCATGAAGGACCAAGCGCTTAGGTAAGAAATATCTTCTCTTGCCGCGTGCTCGCCTTGGGTTGCTGAGGGCTCACACTTGAGCTTCCCTCTTTTCCCGTGAACCGATCGAAGGTCACCCGCTTCCAGACGGTATTGTTACCTGAGCCGCCTCACCTTCCCTGAGCACCAGAATCTGATTCGCCTTGACGTTGCGATACGTCTCTCGCAGTCCCAGCGGCCAGCGGATTTCAATGGTGTCGGCGTGGTCCGCCGGGCCCAATCCAAAATGCAGCCGCAGATCGTTTTGCGAATAAAAGCTCGACTGGCTCAGCACATCCAGCCGCTGCTTGCGTCCGCCCGCGGTTAAAATCACCGACGCGCCGATGGCGCTGCGATTCGATTTGACGCCCACCAACTTCAATTTCAACCAGCGATTTGTCGACTTCAAATCGTTCCGCAGCAGCGATGGCGGCTCATTCATGTTCATGATCACCACGTCGATATCGCCGTCGTTGTCGAAATCCCCGAACGCGCAGCCGCGGCTCGAATGCGGCTCATTGACGCCGGGTCCGCACTTCGCGCCGCAATTCTCGAAGCTGCCGTCCCCTAAGTTGCGCAAAAACATGCGCGGGTTTTTGTATTTGTATTCCGCGAACATGTGCTCCAGCTCCGGATACACGTTGCCATTGACGAAGAACATGTCGGGCAAGCCGTCGTTGTCGAAGTCCATCAAACCCGCGCCCCAGCCGACGTAGCGCGTCAGGCTGCCCAGCGAAGCTTTGGTGGTGACATCTTCGAAAACGCCGCGGCCTTTGTTGCGATAGAGCACGGGCGTATCGTCGGCGAAATGCGTTTTGAAAATGTCCAGCATGCCGCTGTTGAACAAATCGCCAACGCCGATTCCCATGCCGGCCTGCTCGCGCCCATCTTCGTTATAGGCGACGCCTGCTTCGAGCGCCGTGTCGACGAACGTACCGTCGTGCTGGTTTTTATATAGAATGCTCGGCGTGGAATCGCACGCCACGTAAATGTCAGGCCAACCGTCGTTGTCAAAATCGGCGGCCACTGCGGTCATGGCGTAGCGCTTGTCGACCTTCGCGATTCCGGAGGCATCGGAGACGTCGGTAAACGTACCATTGCCGTTATTGCGAAACAACATGTTCTGGCCCGTTGGCAATCCGCGCGGGCCGCAATTGACGGCGATCCCTTTCCACATACAATTCGGCGTCGCACCCGGCAGCGGCGTGGTCTTCAAATCGAAGTCGAGATAGGTGCTGACGAAGAGATCGAGAAAACCATCGCGGTTGTAATCGACAAAAGTGCAGCCCGCGCCCCAACGCGGCTCGGCGTGCAGCAGCCCCGCCTGCTTCGTAACGTCGGTAAAAGTGCCGTTGCCGTTGTTGCGATAGAGAATGTTCTGTCCCCAGCAACTCAGAAAAAGATCGTCGAAGCCGTCGTTGTTATAGTCGCCAACGCAGACGCCGGAGACCCACGCCACGCGTTCGAGACCAGCCTTTTTCGTGACGTCTGTGAACGTGCCATCGCGATTGTTTTTGTAGAGACGATTGCTGGTCCCGGGCGGAGCGCCTTCGAGCCGTGAGCCGCCGGGCACGAAAATATCGAGCCAGCCATCGTGATCGTAATCGTAAAACGCGATTCCACAGCCGTTGGTCTCGAGAATGTATTTCTTCCGCTCCACGCCTCCGTACACCACCGGCGCCGTCAGGCCCGCTTTCGCCGCGATGTCGACGAAATACGGCAGGCCGTTGGAATCGGACGCGCGCGCCGCGGGAAGCAGCAGCGCGGGAAGCTTGAACAAGTCGCGACGCCTCACTTGTTCGCGCCTTTTCCCTCCGTGACGCTGAGGATCTGATTTGCCGCGACGCCGGCGAGTTTATCCACCTGGCCGCTGGGCCAGTGAATCTCCAGGTCGGCTTTCGTCGCCTTACCGAGTCCGAAATGGACGCGCAGATCGTTTTGCGAAATGTAGCTGTTGCCGCTGCGGACTTCGTCCATCTGGCGGTGTCCTCCTGCGGTAACGCAATAAATTCGCGCGCCGATTCCAGAACGGTTCGATTTCGTTCCCACCGTTTTTATCTTCAGCCAGTTTGTTTTTTCCGCCTGATCGCAGCGCAGAAGCTGTGGAACGTCGTTGATGCAATTCACCAACACATCGATATCGCCATCGTTATCGAAGTCGCCGAACGCGCAGCCGCGTCCCGGGACCTTCTCCAGAATGCCCGGACCCGCGTCCATCGAAACGTCTGTGAACTTGCCGTTGCCGAGGTTGCGATAGAGAATTTTGCGCTCACGATAACCGGACTCGGCGTCGGTCTCGCCGACTTCGGGATAAACGTGGCCGTTGCACACCAGAATGTCAGCCCATCCGTCGTTATCGAAATCGAGAAAGCCCACGCCCCAACTCAGGAAGCGCGTGTTCTTTCCAAGACCGGCCTGAAATGTTTGATCCTCGAAAACCATGTCACCAATGTTCTTATAGAGGCTCGCGGTATCGCCGGTGAAGTTGGTCTTTACCAGGTCGAACCAGCCGTCGCAATTGTAATCGGCGACGGAGACGCCCATGCCGGCCTGAGGTTTTCCATCGGGACTGTACGCTGCGCCGGCTTCGATCGCGACGTCGGTGAACGTGCCGTCGTGATTGTTCTTATAAAGCGTGGACGACGTCGAGTCGTTCGCGACATAGATGTCCGGCCAGCCGTCGTTATCGAAATCCGATACTGTGACGCCAAGTCCGTAGGTGCCGGGCGTATTGAGAATCCCGGATTTTTCTGAGACGTCGGTGAAGGTTCCGTCGCCGTTATTGTGAAACAGAATGTTCTTGCCGCCTTTCAATCCCGGCGGTCCGCAGGCCACCAGCAGTCCCTTATAAAGGCAGGGACCGGACTCGGGCAGCGGCGCGGTTTTCAAATCGAAGTCGATATAGTTCGCGACGAACAGATCGAGATGTCCGTCGCGGTTGTAATCGAGAAACGCGCAGCCGGTGTTCTCGCGCTTGAGGCCGGTCTTCGTGCGAGTGGTTACGCCGGCCTTCTCCGCGACATCAGTGAAGGCGCCGTTGCCGTTATTGTGATAGAGCGCGCAATCGCCCCAATAGCTGATGAAAAGGTCTTCGTGACCGTCGTTATCGTAATCGCCCACGCAGACGCCCTGGCCCCAACCGGTGCGCTGCAAGCCTGCTTTGGCCGTGACATCGGTGAAAGTGCCGTCGCGATTATTCTTGTAGAGACGGTTGGTCGGTTCGTCGCCTTTGGCGTAGTTGGCTTCGAAGCGCGTGCCGTTGACGAGGAAGATATCGAGCCAGCCGTCGTTGTCGTAATCGAAAAACGCCGCGCCGCAGCCGGTGGTTTCGAGAAGATATAAATTCTTCCGCTCACTGCCGAAGATGGTTTTCGAACGCAGTCCGGCTTCCCTCGCGATGTTGACGAACTGCACGCCGAGCGGCATGCCGCGCACAAGCTGATCGAAGGTGAAAACGGATGCCGTGCGGCAAATGGATTGAATGAACTGGCGTCGCGTACGCACCAATCAGCGAGCGCCCTTCTTGAAACTTCCCATGTCGTAATTCAATTCTAGCGGGTGCAAATTAACTCCTTCATGGCAGCCGGGGCCGCAGAGATTGCGGGACGAACGGCCGCAGCCGATTCAGGACCAGGCGCTTTTCGTCAGCCGTCGGGATGCCCCAAAGGAGCACGCCGGCGACATAGATGCAACCGAAGACCACGCCACAGATCGCCAGAATAAAGAACGGCTTATAACTGAGGATCTGAGTTCGAACGACGGCAGTGACGAGCGCGGCGGCGGCGGCTATGAGAGCGAGTTTCGCCACGTCGGCTAACTCGGTAAGGTCGCTCCATTGTGCGCCGAGAATACGGCTGAATCGAATGACTGTGATCACCCGCTCCGCTAACGAGACGATCACGACGGACGAAATCGCGCCGACCAGGCCGAAGTATTTTGTTCCAAACCACAGAAGCAGGACCACCACCCCGAACAACACCAGGCGCATACGGATCAGGAAGTAGCGCTGATCCGCATAGGCGCGATACAGCGGATCGAACAGAATAATGCCGATGAGAAGGAGCGACAGGTTGACCGCGAACACCGGCCAGGCATTCGCGTAGCGCGCAGTAAATAGAAAGCGGATGAACTCGCGCCCGACGACTAAAAGTAAGAAGTAAATGGGAAGGTACGCCGCGGCGAGCTTTCGGATGGCACGAAACATCTGGAGCGTAATCTCGTGGCGCTCATTGCTTCGCTGCAGAAGACTGATGCGAGGGATAAGGACCGATGTTGCGGCCTCCTGGAGCATGTAAACCAGCGGGAGTTGCGCCGTGCCGATGGAGTAGACGGCGAACAGCGCGGGACCGAACCTGTGCGAGACGAAGTAGTTGTGAAGATCCGTCTGGAACTGATACAGCAGGCCGGCGGCGCCAAGCGGCAACGCGTAAGATAGCTGGCGGCGCATCATCGCGGGATCGAAGTGATGCCAGAATCCTGGGAAGCGGGCCTCCAAATAAACGATATAAACGATTACCTGGCAAGCGCCCTGAACGATTGCGGCGATCACAAGCGCCTTCACCGATCCGAAGAAAACGGCCGCCGCAAAGAGGAAAGCCGTGCGCGTGAGTTGCACGAAAATGATGATGGCGCTGGCGGAGCGCATTTCGCCCAGAGCCACCGCAATGAACTCAAAAGCGGACGCGGCGGTCCAGAGGAGAACGATCAGGCCCAGCGCCCGGGCGTAAGGGATGACTTGCGGGCCGCCGACGATCAACTGCACGATGGAAGGGCGCACAACGAACGCCATGCAGACCAGCCCGCCCGCGAAACAATTGAAGAGAAAAATGTTGAAAACGGTATGCGACTGTCTATCCGGTTCGCGAGGCAGAAAGTACAGCGCGCTCATTCCGAATCCCAGCGGGACGATTGCAATCAGGCTGTTCACGACCAGGAAAGCCTGCTTGTAAACTCCGAACTCCACCTGGTTCAGGTGACGCACCAAAAACAACGGCAGCGCCAGAGAGAAAGCAAACGAGACTGTCCGGGCGATGAGTAACCAGGATGCGTCGATGGTGAGAGAGGAGTGCCGCGCTGGACTAGCCATTACTAATTAAGCTGTGCAAATTTCAGTCCGCAAAGCGGCGATAAGAACTCAAAAAGATTTTCGGCGCGACGCGCAGCAGCAAAATGGAAATGGCAATCTTGAGCCGATGGAAGTAAGCGTTCGCCATCTCTAAATGGTGGAGAGCCTTTTTCGCATTGCCCAGCAGCATTGCTTCCTTGCCTTGGAGAAGATTGAGCTGAGCAGTCTCAATCATAATCTGACGATCCAGAAAATCGGCGTCGGCCCGCGAAACGTCTTCCGAGTTTCTTATCGAATTGAGCACCGTGAGATAACCCTCGGTCATGCGCGCGACATCGGCCGAGACGCTGTCCGAGCGCAGCCGGCAGCGGGCGAGAGCCTCATATCGATAGCCGATACGGCCTCCCTGACGCGCGATGCGCAGCCATAAATCGATGTCTTCGCCATACCTGAGCAATTCGTTGAACGTGCCGGCCCGCAAAACTGCATCGCGGCGGCTCATCGCGGCGCAGTTGAGAACGGTGCATGCTTTCGAGACCAGGTTGTGAAATGTCGCCGGACCGTTCGAGGGCGTAAACTCCATACTCTTGCGTCCGGACCTGGGAGTGTCGCCGAAAATAACCGCGTCGCAATAATGGACGGCGAGTCCCTCATCCGCCTGCATGACAGCGGTATGAAAGCTCAAATACTCCGGTTCCCACTGATCGTCGTTATCGAGGAAACAAACGAACTCGCCGCGCGCATGCTCCAGACCTGTGTTACGCGCGCCCGCCTGACCGCGATTCTCCTGCTTGATATAAACAATTCGATCGCGATACGGTTTCAAAACAACTTCCAGTTCCTCTGTATCGGGCGAGCCATCGTTCACGAGCAGAATCTCATAATTCGTGAAGCTTTGCGCGAGCACGGAATCAAGTGTGTGACAAATGTAAGCGGCCGCGATGTACGCCGGGATGATCACGCTCACCACAGGCGAGGGCTCAACCGCAATCCCCCGAACTACTTCCATTATGCTTCCATGATACTGCTCGCGGCCTGCGGGATCAGGCGGGCCGTGCAAACCGGAGTGGGAGTCTTTGTGCCACCATGCTTGCCAATCGCGAACGGTGACTGGCCGGCAGACAGATAAAAAACGCCAGTGCGAAATAGAGGGTAGTCACCAGGCTGCTGACTTCCAGAAGTTGGAACCACGTCTTGCCGGGCAAGATGCTAATTCGTAGCGCCACCGCTAGAAGTGCGACGGGAAGCGCGGTTACAATGGGCCAAGTGTAAATGGAGTGCATGAACCAAGGGAACGACAGTCGCATTTCACGGCTCACCAGCCACGGCGCGAATAAACCGCGATTCGCGATCATACATAGACTGATCACATAAGCGCCTCCGATAATTCCGTAGCGCGGCAGGACAAAGATAAGTCCGGCCAGCACTACCATAGACTCCACCAGAAGGCCTCTCGAAAATATTTGATGACGCCCTAATCCTTGCAGTAGCATGCCGGAACTGAATTGCGCAACTACGGCGATCATATAGCCGGACAGGAGGATGGGAAGTAAAGGGGCGCTGTATTTCGCGATAGACGGCACCCATAGATTGAATATGCGGTCGCCGAAAGTCCAGAATACAAGCGCGAGCGGCATGAAGATAGTGAGCGAATAGCGATTAGTAAACACCGCAAGCTCCGAGAGACTCTGGGTGTCGCCCCTTGCGTGCAGTTCGGCGGCGCTCGCATTAGTGATGATTCCAATCCGCCCGACTGCCTCGCCAGTGTATTGGATCAGCTTCATCGGCAGCTGAAAGTAAGCCACGAATGTCGCTTGGAAGAAGTGCCCGATTAGCATCGGAGGGCTTTGATTCAGAAACAGACTGGAGATATTGACGACGAATGTGTGGATGCCGAAGCTGCCCATTAGCCGCAGTGTTTTTACGTTGGCGTAACGGTGAGATATTCTGAAGGTCTTAATTGTGCGCCGGAAGAGTATCGTGTATAGGAAGTACGCGAGACCTTGCGTACATACGGTCCACACGCCGATGCCGATCAGACCATAACCCTTATACAGCAGGACCGCGATGCCAGCCGCTCTCAAGACCGAGCCGGTGACCGTGGCTTTGTTGTAAAGGTCAAATCGTTGGATGGCCTCAAGGCAAGCGCCGAAGAGTCCAAATACAAAACTGAAACACCAGCTCAAAGAGACTAGAATAATGAGAAGCCGGAACGTCGATTGCAGTGACGATGGTATTTGAAAGAAATACTGTAAGTATCCCGATATCAGAATGGTTGCCGCAAAGATGCATCCGGAGACAAGGCCGGCATAAACTAATCCCGTGTTAACGATGTTATTAATGCCAGCAGCATCGCTCAATGCGTTGTAGTGCGCTACGAACTTAACGATCGCCGAACGGAATCCAAGATCGAGGAACGTGCCGTATTCAACGACGGCAAAGGACAGCGTCCACAATCCGTAGGCCTCCGGCCCAAGTTTACGAATGAGGTACGGCGAGAGCAGTAATCCTGTAAACAGGCCGGTGGCAACACCCATCCAATTCCAGAGGAGACCGAAAACAAAACGCTCGGTTCTGCGCTGTTCGGTGACGGGCTCAGCAGCATTCA
This sequence comes from Bryobacteraceae bacterium, assembly GCA_049514735.1. GTDB lineage: Bacteria > Acidobacteriota > Terriglobia > Bryobacterales > Bryobacteraceae > JAICMB01. Next base: position 8,446 of record JBEKUT010000017.1, on the reverse strand, counting down.
TGGGATTACAGCGCTGCGGCAGCCATGCGCTTGGCTGGGGTCGAAGTCAGTCTGGTTTTCAAGCTTTGAAAGGGTCTTTCGATAAGGTAGAAGGAACCGGCGCTGAAAACAAACACAGGAATCAAGTTGAGAGGAAACGCCATGAATAGGCGCGACTCAGGCGACATGAAAGGTTGTTGCCATAAATAGATAGAGTAACTCAACATCCCGATTTGCCGGACTGCGGACGCATTTAGTACGCCGGCAACAAGCCCTACAGGAAACCGCACCCAGCGGTCGATGCAACAAGCGATCCCGATGTTCAGCGCTGTCTGTCCGATAGAAAGATAAATCCGGGGATGTCCCGCTAGAAAGTTCGCGTCGAGATACAAAACGACAGGTAGGAGATAAAACCATTTCGAACGGAGAAAGTTATTGTATCGGGAGCATCTGGCGAGCCAGGATTGCGTGCCCGCGAGCAGGCAACCCGCCGCGATCGCGTCGGCGACGGTTTCAAAATGGCGATCCAGAAGTTCGTGAAAGCCCGGGACGAAAAACCAGTAGTAGAGACGAATCAGCGGCGCGACAAGCATGAAGCAGCCGGCGATGCCGAGACCGCGGCGCTTACCGAAATAGCAAAGCAGTATCGGCCACAGCAGGTAAAACTGCTCTTCGATCGCGAGCGACCAGGTGTGTTTGACATACACCGACTGTCCCTGAGCGGCGAAATAATTGATTGTGTATGTCGCGGCCTCGGTCAGGTCGCGAGGGCGTACTGAGATGAATCCCAACGTGGACGCGACGTAGATGGCCAGCCAGAATACATAGAACGCCGGGAAAATCCGAAGAGCGCGCCTGATATAGAAACGCTTCAGGCTGATGTGACCGCTCGAATCCAATTCCTTGAACAAGAGCCCGGTGATCAGAAAGCCGGAGATCACGAAGAAGATGCGGACGCCCAGGTTGCCAACACCTGCGAACGTGCCGCCCAACTCCGAGCCCCACAGGTGAAAAATCATGACGAGTGCGATTGAGACGGCGCGTAAACCGTCGAGAGACGGGATGCGGTTATAGCCGTTAGATGCGAGAAAACCTCTCATAGCCACTCTGGGGCAGCGTCCAGAATATCACTAAGTTACAAATCTTGTCCGTAGGCAGATAGTACTATTGACACAACCTAACGGCCTAACTCGTAAATGAATGCTTCGGAGTTACCGGCGCGGGTCCATCCGGGTTGGTCGACGATGCCGGGAATCGCGGGAGAAATGACGAACTGCGCGGGCGTCGTGGCCAGTACGGCGCGCGCGCGGTCCCATTCGGCTGAGACCTTTTCGCGTTCCGCACTGTCGAAATCGCCGGTTTGTAGTCGAACTTCGGCCACAATACGTACTTGCGCCAAACGCGCCCAGAAGTAAGGCAAATCAACGCCAACGATCGCTGCGCGGGCTCCGGGTTGGATACCCATGCGAGCCAGCGCATCGGCAATGTCCCATTGCGGATGAGCGGATTGACTCGCCGCGAGGCTCTGCTGCGGCCCCTCGATTTGTTTTGTGGGAGCCAACACGATGGCTGCTTCGACGGCCATCAACACAGCGACCGTGCCCACGACGGCCGCGACCGGTCTCATAAACGATTCGCGTTGGCGTTCTATGACAATGCCGAAGAGAGCGGTCCAAAGAAGGACGAAGAATGCACCCAGAAAGCGCCCGTCCGTATGAACCAGACAATACATGAGAAAGGGGAAGATAGCGAATGCCAGAATTGCGAGATAGGCTCGGGACACGCCCTTGAAACGCCAGTCCGGCAGCAGGATACAAAGGATCGAGAAGCCACAAATAAGTGGCGTTTGGCGGCGATGAAAGAGATAGAAGTAGATGCGGGAGTTACGCACCGCCGCTTGGACGAAATCGAGCGGGCGGTAACGAACCTTCACTCCTTGGTTCCAATAAATCGGATCGTACCAGGGCGGATATGTGCCAATGATCGGAGTCGCGTATTCATAGACAGGAGGGTCGGTGCTCAACTGACGAGTGGGGTGGAGGGGAGTGCCGCTGCCGTCGTTGCCGCCTTGCCAATGATAGTAAGGGACGCGATTCACCATCCATGCCACATTGTATTTTCCGGAATCGCCGTAGGTCAGCCGGCCTTTGTTGTAAGAGAGAAAAGCGATGTAAGGACCGGCTATAAGAGCGAAGGCAGCGACGGTAGCGGCGGTGTAGCCCCAGGCACCAGCTTGTCCGTGTAACAGCACAACGACGATCGCGAAGATCACGAAAGAAAAGACAAAGAACGGGGCTTTGGCGATGTAACCAAAGCCGAGTGTTAGTCCCAGAAGAACGAACGCCGGAATGCTCGGCTTGTCTACAGCGATACGAACGAGGAAGGCTGCCGCGAGAAAGACGAATATAGCCATGGTCAAATCCGGCGTGGGATTCACTACGTTGGTGAAGTCCACCATCGCATAGAGAAATGCCGAGCATGCGATCGCCGCGACGGTCCAAGCTAATCCGCGAGTTCTCTTGAGCAAGGTCGATAGAAAGAACTGAAAGGCCGCCAGCGCTCCGAGGAAGATAACGAAATTGACCAGGTGCAGGACTGGGAACTGCCAATAAGGTGTGGGCTTCAGAGTAGCCAGAGCGATAGCCAGAAGCCAGGGATACATTGGACTCCACTGCGTGTTTGCTGCGTTGTGCCAATCGCCGCGAAGATATGCATCCGCGTTGTCGAGGTATTGGATGCCGTCGGGAGCCATTTCGAAACGCGAGTTCCATGCTTGGATGGCGGCGAACGAGATCGCGCATATCCAAAAGGCGAGGAACAGGCGCGTCGTGGCTTTCGACATTCAGTTCATCGTAACCTTTCGATCGGATGGCGAGAGACACTTCGGCGGTTAAGCGTTGTTGGTTCGGGGTTCGAAGTTGTTGGTTCTACCTTGACCCTGGCCGCGACCCTTCAGGTCCGTTTGTACCTCGGACAATGATTCTGAAGGGAACGCGGTTAGGTTATACCGGCGCCCTCTGGCGCACCGTGGATCGCGATCCAGCCGGATCGACTACCGGCAGCGCCGCTTGGTCCCCCTTGCGGGAAACTGGCAGCCCGGCAGACCCGGCAATAAGCGGTGAAGAGTTGGTGGCCACCAATCGGTACATCACCGGAAAGACAGCCCCTTGCGAAACCGTCTTCCTGGTTCGAGTTTATGAGGCTGTCAAGCGCGCGCTGCCTGCGCTCGATAGTATGTGGTTGAAATAAAGCCAGATTTAGTTCGAAGAAATTTTGGACTCAAGCGGCGGCAGTTGGAAATGCAACACGTATTGCTGCATGGCGTGTTCTATCCGGCTCATGCCTTGCATGCGAGCTTCGCTGAGCGCTTTTTCGTTGTCCCAATGATCGTGCGCGATGCGATAACACGCGATCACCGTGCCAGTGCGGTCCGCCCCGCGGCGGCAATGGACGAAGACCGGCCAGGCCGTGGGATCGTTCAATACCGCGAAGGCCGTGGCGATCTGTCGATCCGAGGGCGCGGCCATCCCGGCCAGCGGAATGTGCACGTAGTGCATGCCTTGCTTCTCGACGATTTGCCGCTCCTCGCGCCGCAGTTCCTTGCCGCTGCGAAGGTCGATAATCGTCCTCACGCCGATTGTGGCCAAGCTCTTGAAGCCTTCGGTAGTGGGCTGCGCGCCGCGGTAGATATGATCGTTGACCTGGTGAAAATTCTCGACGCCGGGAGCGCCGGCGGGTACGGGTTCGCCGGCCCAGACCGTGGAGAACGCTAAAACAAGGGGGATAAAGCGAACGGTGTAATGCTGCATCACCAATTCCAGTTTAACCCGGCGGCGTTCTTAACCAACCTGGGTAACCATACCCGTTCTCAACTCGTCGTAAACGCAAGGCGTGGGATTCAGGCGTAGTTTTGTAGTCTGCCTGCTTGTAACGAAGTTATATTCGCAGCAAGTTTGCGCTACCTGTCACCCTCGCGAGGCGGCGAATTACGAAAAGACAGCGATGGCTAATTCGCTTGGCACGACGGAGGAGCAGCGCGGTGGCCGCGTGATCCACAAGCTCTCGGGCACGTCGGTTACGATTCGTCCGGAACACGGCGCGATGGTCCAAGAGATCGAGGAGGAGGGGCTCAGGGCCGCGTACAAGGTTCCGTATTATATCGGTGCAGGTATGGTCGGCCGCAGCTATTTCGCTCGCGCGGGAGATTATCTGCTGCAATCGCCCGTTTCGTTTTATACCAAGGCGAACGAGTGGGATCTGACTCCGGATTATAGTTCCAAGCGCAGTCTCGATTTCGACCATGTGATTTCATCCGGCTGTCTGTTCTGTCACACCGGAGAAGTTCGTTTGATTGGCGGCACGCAAAATCGATTCGAGCGGGTCCCCTTCACGCCGATCTCTTGCGAACGCTGCCATGGGCCCAGCGCGGAGCATGTCAAATCGCCGTCGCGAACGAACATCGTGAATCCCGCCATGCTTCCGGTGCGGGCGCGCGACGGCGTTTGCGAACAGTGCCATCTGGAAGATGCGGTGCGAATTTTGAACCCTGGAAAAGATTGGTGGGACTTCCGCGCCGGACAGGAGATGGAGCAGACGTTCGCAGTCTACCTGCAGAAAAATGCAAATGGCGTGAAGGCGGTCAGCCACGTGGAGCAGCTCGCGGAGAGCGCGTGCTTCCGTGCGAGCGGCGGGCGGATGTGGTGCGCCACCTGCCACGATCCGCACGCCGATTCGACGGGAGACCGGAAATCGCAGATGAAGCAGATCTGCCAATCCTGCCACGCGCAGCTCTCCGCGGCCTCACATGCGGCCGTGACGGAGTGTACCAGTTGCCACATGCCGCCGCGCTCGGCCAGCGATGTTGCGCACGCCGCCATTACGGACCATCGCATTCTACGCAAGCCGGAACCGGAGCGCGACACCCAAAAATCGCCGCTTGAACCGCCTGTACCGTGGAAGCAGCCGGAGCCGGAACTGCTGCAAAGGGATCAGGCGATCGCCGATCTTACGATCGCATCGGATCTGCTGTCGGCGCCGTTAGAGACGCAGGCAGTGCGCCTGTTTCTGGACCTGCGCGGTCCGCTGGCGGACGATCCGGTGGTGCTGGCCGCGTTGGGATCGGTGATGCTGCAACAGAACATGCCGAAGGAGGCGCTGAAGTATTTTACGGAGGCGGTCCGCCAGGACCCGCGCAACGCGGAGAACGTCATGGATCTTGGCCTCGCTTATGCGCAAGCGGGCGATATGGGTCAAGCGATGCGCAATCTGGAGCATGCCATTCAGCTTGATCCATCTCTCCGGCGCGCTTATTTCGAACTGGCGAGGCTGCATGCGGCGTTGGGGCAGGAGGGCGCGCGTATGCAAGTTCTGCATCGCTACCTGACGCTGTTTCCGGAGAGCATCGAGGGCCGGCATATGCTTCTGCCGTTGCGGTAAACATAGCCTGTGGAGGACCGGCCGGTTGAAGAACCGGTCGAAAAAATTACGGGCTATTTCCGCTCCCTGCCGGTCACGGCCCGGTTACGATCGACTCAGCGGCTGTGGCGCGGAGGGCCAGTTGCAAATGCTACTTCGTTTTTTCGAGGTTCTTACGCGCAACTTCGTTTGCGGGATTGAGCACGATAGCGCGTTCGAAGAGGTCGCGCGCTCCCGCGATATCGCCCTGCATTGCGAGCGCAACGCCGAGGTTGGTGCAGGTGTCCGAATCGTTCGGAGTGAGCGCCAGCAGTTCGCGAAAATCCGCCGCGGCTTCTTTTAATCGTCCGCTCTTTCCCAAAGCGTGGGCGCGTGTGTTTAATGCCTCTGCGAGAGTCTCCTTCGCCTTGAGATCGTCGGGCTGGAGGCGCAAGACTTCGCGCAGGTGAGGAATGGCTTCGTCTAATCTGTCCGATGCAAGGAGCAGCGTTGCGAGATTATAGTGCGCGTCCGGGTAGTCCGGACGGGCGTCGAGCGCGGCTCGAAATTGTGCTTCGGCGTCGTCTGGCCGGTTCTGCAATTCGAACACGGCGCCGAGCGTGTTGTGCGCTACCTCATCGCGCGGCCGGATGCGCAACGCGGTTTGAAATTCGCCGATTGCCGCGTCGCGATTTCCGGAGGCTTGGAGCGCTCCGCCGAGATTGAAGTGCGCGGTGAAGTCACTAGGATCGCGTCGAACGCGTTTGCGGAATTGCGCTTCCTCAATTTCGATGCGCCGGTCGCCCGGGCCGCGCGGCAGGAGTTGCAGCCACAGATGCGCCATCTCATCGGTGGCCTGATCGCCGGTAATGACGCGCTTGGGTGGATGATTCGGGTTCGCGGGATTCGCGGCAGTGTTGTCGTAGATCCAGCGCATCGACAGCTTCGTTCCTTTGGGCAGGAAGACGGGCTTCTCGTAGCGATAGACTGCTTGCCAGTTCACGTTCCAGTGCCGGATTCGGATCAGCGTTTTGCGCGATCCGTCCGGCAACGCCGCTTCGCCCAGAATATCCTTACCCAGGTAATGGGCGTGCGGATAAACGCCTAACAAATCGCAATCGACGGGGAGGGTGAAGTCGTCGGTTACCGTGAATTCAGAAGTGCCGGGTGGGATGTCGAGGGCGCGGTCGTTTTCCAGTTGCACCAGCATGGGGTGAAGACGCGGGGGCTGGTTCGTGAAATAAATTCCGAGCGAAGGTTCGATCGACTCCGGCTTGCCGGTGGGCTGCAGGTGCATGTTGAGGATCAGGTCGCTGCCAGGATCGAGAGTCCAGGCCATGCCGTCTGTTTCTTCCGAGAGCACGGTGCCGGGTTTCCAAAACAGAAAATGACTCTCCGGGTCGTTCAAGTTCGCTTCGATCCTAAGATCCATGCCAGGGAAACCGGGCTGTCCATCGCGTCCGTCGCGCCAGCGCGAGGAACGATTGCGATCGATCAGGAGATTGGCATGATGAACTACGCGCTTGTTTCCGGGCCGGATCTCGAGGGCCCGAACGTAGCGGGTCTCTGTTCCGGTGTACGGGAAAATGATGTTGCGATATTCGTCGGGTCCGTCGGGCCGAAGCGTGAATGGGCGGGGAATTTTCAGGATCAAGTCCGGCTCGCCGAGCTGCCAGCCTTCCGTGAATTTCGGGCGCGGCGGGAGATCGGCCGCGCTACCTTCCTGCGCGCCTTGTTCCACCCAGCGTTCGATGAGAGTGATTTGTTCATTGGTGAGCCGGAACTGGCCGGCGAACTGGATGGGGTTCGGATCGGGGAGCCAGGGCGGCATGAAGCGGCTTTTCGTCACGGCCGCAATCTGTCGTGCGTGTTTCTTGACGTCCTGATAAGTCAGAAGGCTGAAGGGCGCCGCTTCGCCGGGGCGGTGGCAGGGGGCGCATTGCGTGAAGACGATCGGCGCGATGTGTTTGTTGAACGTGATGGCTGCGGGTTGAGCGTACGCAGCCGCCAGGGACATCATCAGGCCGAGGCGGCGCTTCATTGGACGTCGGCCAGGTAGCAGCCGGCCGCGCGTGTTTCCGGCACAGCGACAGGCTTGCCCGCTAGTACGGCGTCGACGGCGTCCTGGAGATCGTGGGTGCTGGGCTCGCGTTTCGATTTTCCGAAATCGACATAGAGGTCGTCGATGCGGCCGTGATAGAGCAGATCTCCGTTGGCAGAGAACACGGCTGCTTCGGGTGTCACGCGGGCTTTGGCTAGTTTTACTAAGTCGTGGCCGGGATCGCGTAGCGCGCCGAATTTGTAGCCGTAATCGGACATGTGTTTCTGAATGTCTTTTGCGGATTCAGACGGGTCGGCGTAGACCAGGTAGAACGCGATGCGCGGTGAATACTCACGGTAGAGGCGCTGCAACTCGGGAGCGTAGCGGTTGGAGATGGGGCAATCGGTGCGGACGAAGATCAGGACGGTGGGTTTGGACGCAGGGAAGAGCGAGACGGTTTTGCCGGCCAGGTCGGTTGGCGGGAGGGTGAGGAGGAGGGCCGCTAATAACAGCATCGTTCCATTCGAGTTTACCTAATCGGCGTTTATCTGAGTTCATCGGCGGCTAGTAATTCTTTGAGAAGTAATGGGGTGAAAGGGACAAGAATATGGGCCGCCGATGAACTCAGATGAACTCCGATGCCCGGATTTGCTGACGGAGAGGGTGCTTGGGGCTGTCTTTGAGGTCTCCAATACGCTCGGTGCAGGGTTCCTCGAGAAGGTCTATGAACGGGCTTTGCTTCAGGAACTCAGCCTCCGTCGCATCAGGGCTGTTTCTCAAGTCTCGTTTTCCGTAGATTATAAGGGCCAACGCGTCGGCGAGTCGCCGACATTCTTGTCGAGGACGTTCTGGTTATCGAACTCAAATGCGTGGAGCGTTTCGCCAACGAGCACATCGCGCAGTGCATCAACTACCTGCGGGCCTCGGGGCGGAACGTCTGCCTTCCGATCAATTTCCAAAAGCCTAAAGTCGAGTGAAAGCTTGTTGTTTATGCCGAGGCTGGTCACTTCCTGTAATAGCCGGCTCTTGCCA
>JBEKUT010000016.1:0-33024 GCA_049514735.1 Bryobacteraceae bacterium | reverse complement strand
GCGAGGCGCGCTGCTCGCTTCCACATTGCCCGATTTCGTGATCTCATAGCTGGCGACGCTCTCGGGAAACGGCAGTGGCGTATCCACGCAGAGCGGCTTGCGCAAAAGAATGATGAAGAACACGCCGAGCAGTCCGCCCACCAGCAGGATCAGTGTCGCTTCCCAATAGTGCGACCGCAAATCTTTCCACAAATGCGTACCGTTCAGCTGCACCATCATGAACGCAGGGATGGTGAAGATCGCGCCGGCCACCAGAGCCTCGCCAACCGATGCGGCCGTGCGCGCGATGTTCTGCTCCGCAATGCCGCCCCGAAATGCAGGGATGCGGAACAACGCCATCGCGATCACCGCGGCCGGAATCGTCGCGGCCACCGTCTGGCCGGCCCTCATCCCGAGATACGCATTGGCCGATCCAAAAACGAACGCAAGAAAAATGCCGAGAGTGACCGCTTTCAGGGTCATCTCCGGAGGAGCTTTCACGGGACGCTGCACAAAAGCATCGTATCAGCAGCCCGAACTAACAACTACGAACTAACAACTACGAACTAACAACTAACAACGCCTAACTCCGCAGTCCCCGAACTAACAACTACGAACTAACAACTAACAACGCCCTAAGGCTGCTACCGTATACCGATAACCCGCCATGGAATCCGCCCGCGACGTCCAACAACACAGCAACCTGCTACGCAAAGAACTGGGCCTGGGCGATCTCATCCTCGCGCAGATCCTCTACGTCGTCGGCTCCGGCTGGACCGGCACGGCCGCGCGCCTGGGCGAACAGCATCTCGTCTTCTGGCTCGCCGCCATCGTGCTCTTCTATCTTCCGCTCGCGGTCGTCATCATTCACCTGAATCGCATGTGGCCGCTCGAAGGCGGGCTCTACCAATGGGCCAAACTCGGCTTCAACGAGTTCGCGGGATTCCTGGTCGGCTGGAATCTGTGGCTCTACATTATTCTTTTCATCTCCGCGATGGGCGTGATGCTCGCCACCAACATTTCTTATGCGCTCGGCCCCAGCTTTTCCTGGATCGGCGCGAGCCGCTGGTGTATCGCGGCCGTCACCCTTACGCTCACCATCGGGCTCGTTGTGGTCACGACCCTCGGACTCCGCGTCGGCAAGTGGGTCCAGAACTTCGGCGCCGTTTTCCAACTCGCCACGTTCGGCGCGCTCATTCTGCTGCCGCTGACAGGCCGCGCCCGCGATTACACTCCGCTGCACATCACCATGCCCGCAATCTCACTATTCAGCCTGAATATTTTCGGAAAAATCTCCATGGGCGCGTTCAGCGGCTTCGAATACGTCGCGATCCTGGCCGGCGAAACGCGCAGCCCCGCACGCACCATCGGACGCTCCGTGATTTTCGCGGCGCCCGTCATCGCCTTGATGTTCATTCTCGGCACCAGTTCCGTCCTCGCCTACGTCAGCCCGGATCGTGTCGATCTCGTCGGCCCCATTCCGCAGGCGCTCAGCATCGGACTGCGGCGATTTGGAATCGGAGCGGCTGCCGCCACTGCGATCATATTGATGCTCGTCGGACGTCAGATCGGCGTCGCGACCCTCGCGGTCACTGGCGTTGCGCGCCTGCCCATGGTCGCCGGCTGGGACCATCTCCTGCCGCAATGGTTCTCCAAATTGCATCCGAAATACAGAACGCCGGTAAACTCCATTCTGTTCGTGAACGCCTTAATTCTGGTCGTCGCGCTGGCGGGTATTGTAGGCGTCGGACATCAGGAGGCTTTTCAGATTCTCGACAACGCTTCGAACGCGTTCTACGGCATCGCCTATCTGTTTATGTTTGCCATCCCGTTATTCACGCCCGCGCCCCTCTGGCTGCGCGCCGCCGCGTTCACCGGATTCTGCGTCACGCTGCTCTCCTGCGTTCTCTCCGTATTTCCCATCGTGCAAGTCGTGAGCTGGCTGTCGTTCGGTATGAAAGTGGGTGGCGTAATTCTTGTCGCCAATCTCATCGGATGCTACGTTTATTCCACGTCACGTTTTTCTGGAACTCTTTCCTCCCTTTCCAGGAATCCTTAACAGAAGATGCAGGATTTCGATAAGGCCAGCGACGACCACCTGCTACGGCGCATGACGGCCGGCCACGAAGACGCGTTCACCGCGTTGTATCGCCGGCATCAGGCGAGCGTTTATCGCTTCGCGCTGCATATGAGCGGGAGTCCGGAGATGGCTGAAGAAGTAACGCAAGAGGTTTTTATGTTTCTGATACGTGGCGCGCGGCAATACGATTCTAAGCGAGGCGCCCTGCAAGGTTTCCTTTACGGCATAGCTCGAAATCACGTGCTGAAGCGGTTGGAGCGCGAGCGCCCCTATAGCGACCCGCCGTCGGACGACGCTTACGCAATCGACGACAACACTTTCGGAACAATGGTCCGGAATCAACGGCTCGATTGTCTGCATAAAGCGCTCCTCGCGCTGCCGGAACATTATCGTGAGGTTCTGGTTTTGTGCGAATTGGAAGAGTTGGACTACGCACAGGCGGCCGAAGCACTCGGGTGTCCCATTGGAACCATCCGCTCCCGTCTGAATCGCGCCCGCACCATGCTGGCCTGGCGTCTGCGTGCCAACGAAAGGTGCCCGGCATGAAATACGAATGTCCAGGAGCGCCCGCACGAGTAGAGATCGCATTGTTAGACGCGTTCCGCCGTCATCATCGCGTGCGCCGATTGCGACGCGCCGCCGGAACCGCCACGACAATCGCAGCCGCGGCATGTTTATCGCTACTGATTCGCATACCCGAACGGGCCGGACCACCGCAGCCCATCGCAGTCTATCCGGCGCCGCCCGCCATGGCCTGGACCACGACAAAGACGAACACCGTGCCACGACAACGTGCACGCGTCCACAAACCTACCCTCATACCGCCCACGGACCAGCTCGCGATGACAGACTTCGTCCCGCTCCCATTTGGCGATTATTCGATGGTGGAAGAAAGCGCCACCATCGTCAGAGTTGAATTGCCGCGCTCGGCTCTGCGGCTGGCAGGGTTCAACGTCGCTGAAGAACGCGCCAACGATCGCGTTCAGGCCGATGTCGTTTTAGGCGCCGATGGATTGGCGCACGCAGTTCGCTTCGTAAAGTACCAGCAATGATTTTTCGAAAAGGAGAAACAAATGAAAACGATTGCTATATTCGCGTTTGCCGCCATGGCCGCATCCGCGCAAGACCAGATGTTCTTCAAGGTCAACGCCGAACGATTCGAGCTGGAAAACAAGAACGTCACCGGTGCGCCCTACTCGGCGCAAGCCGTAACTGAAACCACGCAAGTGCTCTCCGATGGCAACCGCATCGTTCGCAAGACAACGTCGTCCATGGCGCGCGATAGCATGGGACGCACGCGCCGGGAACAGAACCTCGATTTCGTGGGCCCCTGGGCAACCGCGGGCAAGCCTTCCACGCTGGTCTTGATTAGTGACCCGGTCTCCGGCTCGGCGTATGCCTTGAATTCCGATTCGCACACCGCCATCAAGACTCCGATCGGAGCCGACATGGAAGCAAAGTTGAAAATCGCCGCGCGTGCGAAGATAGACGCGGAGCGCAATGGACCCGTTGTGATCTCGACTATGGCATCGGCCAAGACGACGCCGAAAGCCGAATCCCTCGGCACGCAAACGATCGGCGGCGTGCAGGCGGAAGGAAAGCGCGTTACCGAAACCATACCGGCTGGCAAAATCGGCAACGAACGCGAGATCAACATCGTGAGCGAAACCTGGTATTCACCGGAGCTGCAAACAACCGTGATGAGCAAGAACACCGATCCGCGCTCGGGAGAGGTCGTCTACACGCTGACCAACATCAACCGCTCTGAGCCCGATCCAACGCTTTTCCAGGTACCCGCCGACTACAAGATCAGTGAGGTCAGGGAGGATGAACCTCATCTGACGATCCAAACAAAACAGCCCTGACCGCCCGTGACCGCTTCCGTTACGAACCCGGGACCGACTCCGTTACGAACCCGCGACCGACTCCGTTACGAACCCGCGACCGACTCCGTAACCGACCCGCGACCGACTCCGTAACCGGCCCGCGACCGACTCCGTAACCGACCCGCGACCGACTCCGTAACCGACCCGCGACCGCTTTCCTTCCGAGCCGTGACCGGAAGGGAGCGGTTCTTATCTCCCCTTCTTCTGCAACTCCGCGGGCGCCCGCTCGCGGTCGTGCCCCTCGAGCTGAAACGTCCACTTCACCGGTAGCTCTTGGGGCACGTAGCAGACGCGGTCGTCGCAAGCCTGATACCGCAGCGTTCCCTCCACCGTAAACTGCCCTGAAACATCCACCAGCGGCTTCACCTTCGGCTCCGACGCGATCGTGATGTCTCGCACGATTCGAAAATGTCCCGTATAAACCGGAACCGTTTCGTCGATCGCGGGCAGATGCAGCATCTTTGGAGCCGGCATCAACACCTCATGCGCCGTGAACGCCGGGGAGTCCTTCATCTTCCACTCGATCGGAATATAATTCTCCACGCCCGGCGCATACACATGGATGTTCGGCTTCAAATCGATATCGAACGCCAGCGCCACGCGCTGTCCGCCCCGCACCACGAAGTTGCTGGCGGAAGCTACGGCCGTCAACTGTTTGCCGATCACTTCATGCCGGCCCGCGCTCGGCGTCACGCCATATTGGCGCGTCAGAATATCCGCAGCGGTAGACCGTTCCCTGAAATCCTCCTCGAAATACTTCGCCTTGATGATCCCGTGCGCATCCAAAATGAACGTGCCCGGATAAGGAATCCCGAAGAACGGACCGTCATGCGGCACGGTTTCGTTGAGCAGCCCGACGGAACGAATGATCTTCGAATCGGCATCGGAGAGCAACGGAAAATGGACGCTCCGGCGCTCGGCGAAATTGTGCAGGATCGCAACCGAGTCGTAGCTGATCGCCGCCAGTCCGATTCCAAGCTTCTGAAAGTCCTCCCGGCTATGCTCCAGTTCGACCAACTGGCCTTTGCAGAAAGGTCACCAATCGGCCGAGCGGAAGAAGACCAGCGCCGCGCCGTGCGGGCCTAAAACATCTTTTAAACTAGTGATCTTGCCGTTCTGGTCGGGAGCCTCGAACGACGGCATCGCCGTTCCTACCGGCGGTCCAAAGTCCGCGCCGAAAGCCGAAAACATCGAAAAAACGAGGAGGCCGAGAAATGCTTTCACTGCCGCGAAAGTAGCACAGGTCGCCGGCGCGTGTGTAGCATGGGATTTCATGCCACTTCAGGCAGTGCTCGCTATAGTGGTCTCCGCGGCCGCCTGGTATTTCTCGACCGGCTTTGGCGAAGTATGGCCGCTCGCGTGGATCGCGCCGATACCGGTCCTGTGGTTCGCGCTCAGAGCCCCGTCTTGGCGTCAGGCGGCATTCGTCGCGGGAATTGCCTACCTGGCCGGAAGCCTCAACTTGCTCTCATACATCATGTCGCTGATGCCGCTGCCGATTGTCGCAATCGTGTTCCTGGCGCCGGCGTTGATATTTGCGATATCCGCGCTGTTCGCTCGCTGGGCCGCGCGGCGCTGGCCGCCCTGGATCGCTGCGTTCGCCTTCCCCGCAGCGTGGACGTCGTACGAATACCTGATGTCGATTACGTCGCCGCATGGCGCCGGCGGAAGCATCGCCTATTCGCAAACCGATTTCCTGACGATTCTTCAACTCGCATCCATAACCGGAATTTGGGGCATCACGTTTGTTCTTTGCCTGGTCCCTTCCGCGATCGCAGTGGCTTTAAGCTGCCGCGCTCCGAAGGCGCTGATACCCGCGGCCGCGGCGATGCTTGTCGCGCTTAGCTTCGGAGCCATCCGATTACGACAGCCGCCTGAGGGCACGACAGTCCGAGTCGGACTCGCCGCAACTGACACGGGAATCGGACGCGCCTTTCGAACCAAGGACCAAGCCATCGCCGTAGCTACCGCGCATGAGTACGCCGCGCGCGTTGCGAGTCTCGTGACGCAAGGCGCTCAAGTCGTGGTTCTCCCAGAAAAATTCGTTGGAGTCACGCCGTCCGATTCCTCAGAGGTGATGAGCGCTTTCTCCAACCCACAGGCAATCGTCATCGCCGGATTCAACCGCATCGGAATCGATCCTCCGCGCAACGTCGCAGACGTGTTCGCGCCTGACGGCCGCCTCCTGCTTGAATACGATAAGCGCCACATGCTGCCTGGACCCGAGACCGGCTATCGAGTCGGAAAAACGCCCGGCCTGTTCAACGCTCCAGGCGGACAATGGGGCGTCGCGATTTGCAAGGATATGGATTTTCAAGCATGGTCACGGGAATACGGCAAGCGTGGCGTGCGCTTCCTCGCGGTTCCCGCGTGGGATTTCAACCGCGATGCGAAATATCATCTGCGGCCGGCCATCGTGCGCGCCGTTGAAAACGGATTCACCATGGCCCGCGTCGCGCAGGAAGGTTTTCTCAACTTCAGCGACGCGTATGGACGAATTCTCGCTCAGGAGCGCAGCTCCGAACTCCCCGCAGCCATGATGCTGCGCGACATCCACCCCGGCCCCGGCCCCACTTTCTACACGCGAACTGGAGATTGGTTTGGGAGAATCAACGTTGTACTGCTGATCGTCGTGCTAGCGATGGCCCCCAGCAAGCTCGCAACCCGGAGTTAAACTGTGCCAGGAACAGAGATCAAAATCTTCGATCCCGCGCAAGGCTTTGCACCTTTGACGAAAACCGACGGTATCACCGACGCGACCGTCGCCAAGCGTGGCAATCGCTGGTGGATGGCGGCCGCCGGTCAGATTCTCGGTGAGCATGGAATCCACCTCTTCAGCGCGTCGTTACCGGAAGGCGCGCCGCTCGCAGCCACGGGTTGGATTGTTACCCCCGATCCGGCGGACAGCGCCAAGCCGACGTTACTCGCAGCATACGATGCGAGTCGCTCCTGGGATTTCAAAGGCGGCCGGCACTGTCCTTCTTATGTCAAAGGATTTGATCCGGCTCGCCGCGAGCGGGTGGAACGCATCTACTACGCGGGTTCGGCCGAAAACTACTGGGGCCCATATAACATCGGCTATCTCGAATGGGACGGGATTCGTTGGGTGGATCAACCTGCGCCAGTGTTCGCCGCCAACGAGGAATGGGAGCATGGCAGCGTCTACGAGCCCAATCTCATCTTTCACGATGGGAAGTGGAAGATGTGGTACGTCGCGGGCTCGAATCAAGAAAACTATATTGTTCATGGCTACGCGGAAAGCGAAGATGGACGCACTGGATGGTCGAAGCACAACGTCTTTTTCCCGCCCCAGGAAAAGGTTTTCGATTTCTGCGTAATCCCGGGACGAAACGGCTTTGAAGCGGTATTCTCACGAGTCTGGCTTGGCAAAGGCGAACCGCCGCCAGAGACCGGCCTGTGGTGGAGCGAGGCGCAAACGCCTTCGTCCGACCTCTCGGATTGGAGCGCGCCCGTGCAGATCATGACGGCCGAAGATCGCGGCTGGCACGCTGGACCATGGAAACCTTCGGCGCACTATAGCGAGATCGATCGCGATAAACTACTCATATTCTTCGACGGCGTCTACGGCATGTACAACTTCACCCTCGGTTGTCTCGAGATCGCCCGGCCAGCCTGAGATGCTGCAAAAATCCTGCACTGTGTTGCGTTCTAGCCACAGTGTAGATTTACAACTCCTTGCGAATCAGACGCGTAGAACTATGCATCTACTTTGCTAGAATGGACCTTCATCTTACCTTAGTACGTTCGCCGAGGAGGTCTTAGTGCGGTTTGAGACGACGATTCAGCGGCCGGTGGAAACCACTGGTGTCGGTCTGCATAGTGGCGTCCCTGTTTCCATCCGAATTCTTCCCGCGCCTCCTTCCACGGGCATCGTTTTTCTGCGCACCGATCTCGATCGGTTTGCGATCCCCGCAAGCTGGCGCTACGTAGCTCGAGTGAGCTATGCCACCAGCCTGATGCGTCAGGGCGTCCTGATCTCCACCGTTGAGCACCTGCTCAGCGTGCTCTACAGCATGGGCATCGACAACGCGTACATCGAGATCGACAACCTCGAAGTGCCGATTCTCGATGGCAGCGGTAAGCCCTTTGTCGAGCTGCTGCAGAAAGCCGGATTGAAGGCCTATCGCCGCCGCAAACGATTTCTCCGAATCCGGCGCCCCGTCAGCGTGGAAGCCAACGGCAAACGCATTTCAATCCTCCCGTCCGACGGCTTCGTGCTGACCTGCGATGTTTTCTACGATCATCCGCTAATCGGACGGCAGTCGCTCGAGATGGAAGTCACGCCCGAACGCTACGCTGTGGAAGTGGCGCCGGCGCGCACATTCGGTTTCGAGCACGAGCTCGATCAGATGCGCGACATGGGATTAATCCGCGGGGCCAGCCTGGACAACGCCATCTGTTTTAATCACAACCACGTCCAGAATCCCGGCGGGCTGCGCTTCGTAGACGAGTGCTGCCGCCACAAAGCGCTCGACCTCATTGGCGACCTCGCTCTGATCGGACGTCCGCTGCTCGGCCACGTCATCGCCGAGCGCGCCGGCCACGCCATGCATGCCGCGCTCGTGGCGCGTATCATGTCCGATCCCACGCTCTACGAAGTGATCACCTTCGATCAGCTTGCGACGCGCGTCGCCCATGCACTGGTCTCTTAGCCGGTAATTTTGAAAATTCTCCCGAACCTCATCACGGCCGTACGCTTTGCCCTGACGCCCGTGATCGTGCTCGCAATCCTGCACGGCGAATGGAACATGGCGTTCTGGATTTCGATCGCCGCGGGAATTACCGACGTTCTCGACGGGCTCGCCGCGCGTAGTCTGCACGTCTCTTCGCGCATCGGCTCGTACCTCGATCCCATCGCCGACAAACTGCTCCTGACCCTGATTTATCTGGCGTTCGGAATCGCGCTCGCAATCCCGTGGTGGATGGTCGCCCTCGTCTTCGGCCGCGACCTGTTCATCGTGGCGATGGCCGCCTACGGATTTTTTTTCACCACCGTCCGCGATTTCCCTCCCACGGTTTGGGGCAAGTTCAGCACCTTCGTGCAGATCATCGCGGCGCTCGCCGTGATGAATAATCGTGGCGGATCGAGCATTCCGGCCGGGCCTTTCCTTTGGACCATGGTTGCGACGACCGCGTGGAGCGGAATCCACTACGGTTGGCGCGGATTGAAAATGCTGCACGCCGCCCGCGCCGCGGTTCCCTCATAAACCGGTTATCATGTTTCTAACTTGGGTGGGCCTGTTTCTCGCATTCGCTTTGTTGTTGCCGCTTCAATCGCAGGGCTATTCCACGTTGCCGGTTGGCCCGAAGGCAAAGACGGCCGGCGCGGCCCCGCACGTCAAGAACGCGATGGATTACACGTCCGACGGCGAATTCATTTTCCAATCGGCCGAGAGCAACAATCTATTCATCGACACCTTGAATTGGGCGAAGGACCACGCCGAGGACGCGGAGGCGCGCCGCATTGCTCGCGATCTACTCGCAATTCATGCCAAGTTTGCGGACGATATTCGAAGAATCGCCAACAGAAAACACATCACGCTGCCCGCGCCGCCGGCAAAAACCCAAGAGAGTCCCAATAACGAGTTCTTCATTCAGGAAGTCGGGGCTCACGTCGATGTGCAGAGCGCCCGCTTCGCGAATGAAGCGAAGAGCGGCAAGGACGCCGATATACGAAACTGGGCGGAAAGTAAGATGCCAGTGTTCGATCGTGACCGGACTGCCATGCTGCCTACTGGACAATCTCGAACGACACGGTAACGCTAGCGCGCACATCCACGGACCCGGGTTCTATTTCGGTCGGGGCCTGCTGATTCGCAGCCCGCATCTGAAATTGCGGAAGCGGACGCGTCTGAGGCAACACGGAACTCTCCACAGTAAGCAGACGTCCAAGCTTCGCGCCTACTCCCGACACCATGGCTTCGGCATTCGCTCGGGCATTCTCCGTTGCTTCGCGGAGCGCTTGGGCGCGAATCGCGCGATCGTCGTGAACTGTGAAGTCGATAGAGCGTATCGTGTTCGCTCCGTCTCTCGACGCGATATCGATTAACTTACCCACCGATGCCAGATCTCGGGTCGTGACGTTTACCGTGTTGTTGGCGATGTAGCCATCTATCACGGGCGTTCCGCCGGCTTTCGGATAGCGATATTGGGGCGCGATGGAATATCTCAAGGTCCGAAGCTCTGAACCGGCCGCCATGTTCTTGCGCAACTCCGCAAGCACGGCACTTGTCTGATTGGCGTTCTCTCCGGCCGCAGCTTCGGCAGTTTTGGCCGGCGTGATCACACCGATCTGAATCCGAGCTTCATCCGGCTTGGCCGAGATGGTTGCCTCGCCACTCGCCCGCACGAACGGTTCTTTTGTCTGCGCCTGAAGCATCGGCAAAACGAGGAAGAAGGCCGCAAATCTGCTCATATTTCCAGCATAAGCTTGTTCCTCTTGACAGCGGACTTCACTCTTCCTATGTGAGGCAATGGAAGAGGACGCGATGGCGGGTTATTTTGCGGAGGCGGCTGAGCTGCGCGAAATGCTCGATTCACGATATGACGACATTAAAAGCGGCCGAGTGAAACCCATCGACGGCGAAGCATTTTTTGAAAGCCTCCGCCGCCGCGAGAGTGAACTAATCAAATCCCGCAAATGAGCTAAACCCGCGACGAGGGGTTTGTTCTACACTCGGACGCCAAGGACATCGCCAACATCTGGGAATTCATTGCCGAAGATAGTTCACTCGCCGCCAGGCGTGTCGGCGAAGACATCCTGGACGCCATCCATCTGGTTCCATTTCCCCATCAAGGCCACCGGCGCCTCGACGTCACATCCCGGCCTTTGCGATTTATCACGGCGCGCAATTTACCTGATAGTCTACGCTCCGGACGAAAGCCCGCTGCTCGTGATCGCCGCAATCCATGGCCGCCGCAGCCCCAGGGTCATAGCCGCGATGCTGCGGGACCGGGAACCTGAGTGAGTTTGACACCGCGCATCCGCCAAGGCCATCGGGAGCGGCCTCTCGCCAGAAGCCGAAACCAGACTCGACCGCATATGGTTTTCATCGCCGGCTTAAATCAACAGATGCTGAGGCCTCGGGCGTGACGTCATCCCGGCCGAGCGCGGACTCTTTGTGCGCGTGCACGGTTTCTGGCCGCATGTGATTGCGTTTCACAATGGGTCCTTTCCGCAACATCGTTTAGAGAGGGCGAATCTCTCCCAATCTGCGCATAACTGCGGTGATCGTCAAGCCCTGAGCAAACACAGAAAATGCAACCACGGCAAAGCCGATCGTTACGATTGGCTCGCGTTCACGAAGTGTTGGCGGAAGGCCGAGGGCTAAAGCAAGTGCGACGGCCCCACGCATCCCGCCCCAAAAAAGGACGTGTTGGTGATTCAGCGTCACCCGCAACGAAGAGCGCGAAAACAGAAGGCAGCAGGGATAAATTGCGGCGGCCCGGCCCAACACCACGAGAAGAATTGCAATGAGAGCGGCGGTCCAGACGGCGCCAAAATTCTGGTGAGCTTCGTGCATCCCGATCAAAAGAAAAATTAACGAGTTGGCGACAAAGGCCGCATACTCCCAGAACGCATGAATGGCATCCTCCCCTTTTTCCGAAATTTTCCCGAACAATCTGAGGTTGCCCATGAAAAGGCCAGCGGTGATCGTGGCCAAAACACCCGACAAGCTGAAGTGTTCGGCAAGTAGGAATGAGCCGTAAGCGGCCACGGTTGTAAAAGTAATCTCGACAAGATGATCATCCGTTCTCCCGGCTAGCAGGAGTGCTGCAATAGAGACTACAGCTCCGCACAGAATTCCGCCCCCGATGGTTTTCACAAGCATGGAGGCGATGGCAAATGAATTTAAGTGCTGACCTGAAGCCATGGCGACAACCACTCCGAAGGCGACTGCCGCGGTGCCGTCGTTGAACAGGCTTTCGGCCTCAATGAGAACCAGCAAGCGGCCTTGAGCTTTAGCTTCTTTGAATGTTGCAATGACGGAGACCGGATCGGTTGCGGCGATGAGAACTCCAAAAACGAGGGCGCTCATCCAGTTCCAATCCGCGAGGTAGCGCATGCCGAGCGCAGTTACGCCTGCCGAGAGCACCACCCCGAGGGTCGCCAAGACCAGCACGACGGAAAAATCGCGCCGAAGCTGGCCCCAATTAAGATAAAAAGCTGCCTCGAACAGAAGTGGAGGAAGCAGCACGCTAAAAATCAGTTCCTTTGTAAGGCTAACGTTAGGCGCGAACGGCAAAGCTGCCAGACCGATTCCCGCTACGACAAGACCGACGCTGTAAGGCAAGCGAAGGCGCCGCGTCAGCATGGCAACGGCCGCGGCGAGGAGAAGTAACAACGCGCCGGTTTGAACGTCCAGTTTCATACGTAGCGAAGCGCCGAATTATATTAAGGCTGTTTCGGTTTGGCGGCGTTTGCTGGGCTGTGAGTTGCATCCGCCGGCTGAACTTTTACCGCGTTCAATGTGAGGTCCGGTATCCCGAGGCTTGTTTGAAGGTTGCGCTGGACCATGGTTACGGGAACATCCCCCAAACTTTGAGCCGCCTCATAGTGAACGGTTATAGAAATGCCTGCGGGGTCGCCAAAGGCGACAGCAAAATCATGGATAGGCGCATCCGAGGAAGGCCAAATTCCCTGAAGTGCCGGACGAACTTTGTCTAACACATCTTTTTGCATTGCGGCGATGCTTTTCTTTTCTGCGGCCTCTGGAACCGATCGTGTCAGGCGTTCCATGATGGCGGCCAGTTCGCTTTTACTTGCAACCGCCTCAACCGAAATTTGAACGTCTTGCCCCGTCCGGCGCATTAGCTCCCGACGTGCCTCGGACACTTTTTCATCGGGGATAGGTTTGGTCGCAATCAAATGGATAATGATACCTTCTTTCACTATGCTCACTTGCTGCGAGACGAGGGTATCTAGAGGCGCCAGGCGCTTCAGTTCTTCCTGAACGGCTTTGCGCGCAAGCGTTTCGCGGGCGACCTCCTGTAAGGCTCTGCGCAACGGCAAGGAAATGACAGCGAGCAGAACTAAAATCATAAGGATGCGCCACCGCAGCAGCCCGCCTCTTGACAGCATTCGCGCAACTGGGCCATGCGAAAAGAGGCGTCCCAGAAAGTTATCTCTTCGGGAAGCAATCATCGCCGTCTGAACTTCGGCAGTATTTAGACCCACTAGGAGAAAGACCAGAAACGCACTTGCAACAATGGCCACGAGATTGGTGAGGAAGAGAAGCCCAGCGCCGCCCATAATTTCAAAGTTTGCCCCGCTCCCCAATCCGAAGCCCATGACGCACAGGGGCGGCATCAGCGCTACCGCGATAGCGACTCCGGGCAAAGCGGTCACACCGTCGCCGCTTCCTCGCGACACGACAACCGAACCCGCCAGTCCCGACAGAAGCGCAATCCCCAAATCAAGCAGATTGGGAGTTGTTCGGGAGAGGATTTCGGGGGTGGCGGAATGAAACGGCAACAGCCAGACCAAGAAACCGGAAAACGCAATCGACACCGCGATGCTGACTAAAAGGTTGAGCACCGCTTTAATCCCCCAAAAAAGATCGCCCACAGCCAGCGCCAAGCCTGTGCCCATGATCGGCCCCATCAACGGGGAAATGAGCATGGCGCCGATGATTACAGCCGGGCTGCTCTCGACCAATCCGAACGTAGCGATGCCTGCTGAGAAGAAGATTTCAAGCCAGTAGCTCAGGCTACCGATTTCCGACGCTGCAAAAATCTGCCCGTAAACTTTGGGTTTCGCCCCCGCCTGAATGCCGAGCCAAGTCTGGAGCCGCCAGAGGCGATCGGCGTTAGCCGCTCGAATGTTTTCAGAAGTATTCGTCATTCCAGTATGCCGCAAGCGGGCACTCCGTGAGACCGCTGGGCTTGTGGTCCACGCTGAGTACTAATCGCGAGCGCCACGCGTCTCGCGGAGGGTAGTTTTGAGACAAGGCGGAGGGCGCTTCGCAGCGGGCCATTCTTACTCTGCTAACGGGACTTCGGCCACGATACAATCCTGCGGCCCGGCGCAGCGAGACAGGTGGCCATTCCCTGTAAGGTCTTCGGCTAGTAAATCGGCGCCGGGTTCCATTCGAAATTTTTCCCCGTCCGCTAGTTCGATTTCATTTCGGCCGCTGAGCGCGATTACATTCTGGCGTCTCGGAGCCGGGCGCCATTCCTGCAAGTGACCCGCAGGCAATTTCAGATAGAAGAATCCGGTGGCTTTTACAAGCGGGGACAGCCCGATACCATCGGCACGGGGTACAAAGCGTACTTCTGTTCGTTCGGCGTGAGTCTGGCCATCGGAGCCTGTGTAGAGACGCGTCCAGACAACGGATTCGCTCTGCTGCGCCGGGATGAGGGCGGCAAACAAGCTCCCATCGAGAATTGCTGGAACGTATCGTCGTGCGCTCAATTTCATGGCTGCACGACGGTAGCATTCTCGCGCAGCGGCCGCGGCTATTCTGGCAGTCTCACAAACGGCAGATTTGCAACGTCGCTGGAGGGCCGGTAAACAGGCTTCCGAACGTCGCAAATGTCAGGTGCGAATGAAAGCATAGGATTCGGGCTATGCCGGCATTTGCCACCAACTTGCGCCGTCATCTGTAAATAAGGGACCTTCAGGCCTGTTGCCCCAGACAGTTGATTTACGCGCGGCACGCGCCTAATTGGTTAGTTCAGAATTGTCCGCCAAGCCCATCCGCGGGCATCCTGCTTGCGGATGTACGTGCGGACTTCAGAAACCCTTCGCCACCGCGAAGATGACCTATTCAAGTCCCGCGAATAAGCGAAACGTGCTGTTCTCCTTGACACTGCCAATCGCCGATCTTAACCTTAAAGAGATGGAAGTACAGTTCACCGACGCCCAAACCGCCCTCATCCGCCATGCGATCGAGAGCGGTCGTCTCCATCGTGAGGAAGAGGCCATACAAGAAGCGCTAGCCTTGTGGGAAGAACGCGAGCGTCGGCGCCTGGAGATACTCACGGCGGTCGACAAGGCAGAGGCGTCTTTGGCACGCGGCGCAGGCCGCATGGTCACTACCCACGTCGAAGCAGTTCAGCTCGCCTCCGATGTAAAGCGCCGCGGACTGGCCCGGATCGAGGCTGAACAGAATCCCCGTTAATGGGAGGATTTCATCTTTAAGCCAGGCCTTCGAAGCTTCACCGCTGGCGACTATGTCATCATTTATCGCGTCGAGCAGGACCATGTCGTACTGATCGTACATATCGTCCGTGGCAATCGTGACATCGCCGCGCTCGTTGGCCGTTAACCGGCTAGTCAAAGCATTAGCTTCCAGGATCATAATGGAAACGATGGCCTCTTTCCGCATCCTCGTCCTCGGTGACTTCGGCGCGGCCGCTGCACCTGCGCGGCTTGTCCTGGTGGATCGCGACAACCTCGAGCAAGTCATGAAGCGGCTCGACGTTCGCCTCGAACTGCCGGGCGCGGGTACGCTGCGCTTCAACGAACTCGACGACTTTCATCCCGATCGCTTATATCAATCTCTCGATCTCTTTAAGGGTCTGCGCGAGATGCGGGCCTACGCGGAAGATCCGGAGTTTCGAACGTCGACTCCACAACCGCCGGGAGTGAGCCTACTCGACGAGATCGTGGACGCGGGCGCGGCCGTCGCGGCCCGCAAGAAAGACCCGCTTCAAGAATACCTTCAGGACGTCGTCGCGCCCTACATCGTTCCGCTCGATCCGAAGAAGGGTGACAGGATCGCGCAGGTGGACGCCGCCACTTCCGAAGCCATGCGGGCGTTGCTTCATGATCGGCGATTTCAAGCTCTCGAAGCGGCATGGCGCGCGCTCGATTTCCTGGTTCGCCGCACTGACGCCAAGGTCCGCGCGCTCCATCTTCCGAAAGAAAAGCTCGCCGCCGATCTGCTATACCGCGCGCTCAGAGACGATCCGGCAGACCTGATCGCTGCAAACTATTCGTTCGGCCCTGGCAACGAAGACATAGAAATGATGGGCCGCGTCGCGCTACTCGCGTCCACCGCAAACAGTCCGATGATCGCGCGGGCCGACGCCGCGCTGCTCGGCGACGCGCAGGAACTCGCGGCCTGGAGCGAATTGCAGAAAATTCCCGAGGCGCGATACATCGGTCTCGCACTTCCTGGATTTTTGCTGCGGCTCCCGTACGGCAAGGAAACGAGTCCAATAGATGCATTCGCCTTTGAAGAGGCCACGCCGGAGCTCAAGCACAGTGAATATCTGTGGGGCAATCCGGCATTCGCCTGCGCGTACCTTGCGGCGGAAGCGCCCGAGCTCGATATTGAAAACCTTCCGGCGCACGTTTATAAGAAGGACGGCGAGACCGTTATGAAACCGTGCGCTGAAGTGCTGATGACGGAATCGGAGGCCGAAGCTCTAATAGATCGGGGCCTGATTCCGCTGCTCTCCATGAGAGACAGCGACCGCGTGCACGTCGCCGGATTGCGATCCATCAACGGGCACCCCCTTTTCTCCGGCGTCAATCGGATGTAAAATCTCTGCTGATCGGCCTTTCTGACCAGGAGGTTATAAGGCTATGAATATCACTCCGTTATTTGTGATTTGGGCCTGTATCGCGCTGGCAGCCGCAGCTTTGGCGCTTTACCGGAAATACGTAACCAGAAACGAAGACGACTACATCCACGTCGCGGAAGGTGAAGCCAAGGCCATTCCGCAACAGATGGAAGTAGCGCAGAAGATCGACGTGATCGACCGTTGGGAACGCATATTGATGATTGTCGCGGTTGCGGGCGGCGTCTTGCTCGGACTTGCGTACCTCTACCAGCTCTGGGAACAAAGTTCAAGGCCGATCGGCTGAGTCTGTCAAAACATTTTGCGAACGTCCGCCGAGCCGGTGCGTATAGGGTTTATGCGCACTCTATTTGCGGACGTTCGCCACTCCGTACGAGTCCTTCTGAAGAGCCCCGGCTTTACCGCCGTAGCCGTCGCCGCGCTCGCACTCGGCATCGGCGCTAATACTGCCATCTTCTCCGTCGTCAACGCAGTACTGTTGAAACCGCTTCCGTATCCTCAACCGGACCGCATCATGAGCCTGATGCGCAAATTCCCAAACGGGTACGGCGGTTCAATTTCCATTCCGAAGTTCGTCGTGTGGCGGCAGAACAACGTCTTCGATTCGATGGCCGCCTATAATTCCACGGGGCCCGGGATGAACCTGGTGGTATCGGACCGTCCGGAACCGGTGCGGGCCATTCATGCCTCGGTGGACTATTTCCGGGTGTTCGGTGCGCAGATGACGCTGGGGCGATCGTTCCTTCCCGAGGAAGACCGGCCCGGCGGGGCGCGTGTCGCGGTGCTTGCCGAGAATCTGTGGGACCACCGCTTCGGCCGCGATAACGGAATCGCCGGACGAACTATCAATCTCAACAACGATCTCTACACCGTCATCGGTGTCGTATCCAAGAACTTCCAGCCAGATCCTCCGGTCGACGTTTTCATCCCGCTGCAGGCGGACCCGAACAGCACGAATCAAGGACACTATCTCGCTGTGGCGGGACGCCTCAAGCCAGGCGTGCCGGTAACGGCGGCAAACGCCGAAATGAAAATCGTCGGCGAACGATTCCGGCGCGCCTACCCGAAGTTCATGGATGAGCACGAAAGCGTCGGCGTGCGCCCGATGCAGGAGGTGGTGGGCGGCGACGTGAGACTTCCGCTGTTGATTCTAACCGCCGCTGTCGGATTCGTCCTGCTGATTGCGTGCGCGAACGTGGCCAACCTGCTGCTGGCGCGCGCGGCGGGACGGCAGCGCGAAGTGGCGATACGCGCGGCGATTGGCGCGAACCGTTTCCGCTTGATCCGGCAGTTGCTGACGGAGAGCATCGTTCTCGCCCTGATGGGTGGCATCGCCGGACTGGCGATCGGAGCATGGGGCGTGCGGGTCTTGCTCGCCTACACGCCGGGGGACATTCCGCGCGTGACCGCGAATGCCACCAGCGGCAACTCCGTCCTGCTGACGCTGGATTGGTCCGTGGTCGCCTTCACTTTCGGGATCGCCGTTCTGACCGGCATCGTATTCGGACTCTTTCCGGCGCTGCAGATCTCGCGCACGGATCTCGCGTCCACCCTCAAAGAGAACAGCAGCCGCGGCGGGACCGGCCTGCGTCAGAACAAAACGCGTGGTGTCCTGATCGTCGCCGAGATTGCGCTCGCGCTGGTATTGTTGGCCGGAGCCGCGCTCATGATTCGCACGTTTTCGGCGCTGCGCGGCGTCGATCCGGGGTTCGATATGCATCATGTTCTGACAATGCAAACCTCATTGGGTGGAACGCGCTACGCGAAGACAGCGCAGGTGGAGACGCTGACGCGTGAAGTGCTCCAGCGTATCGAGGCGTTGCCGGGAGTGGAAGCCGCGGCGAGCACCATCGTGCTCCCGCTCGAAGGCGGCGTCGATCTCCCGCTCATCATCGAAGGCCGGCCGTTGCAGGGGAAGAACCAGGCTCATGGCGACGAGCAATGGCGCTGTATCGCGCCGCATTACTTCAAGGCTCTGAAAGTTCCGCTCTTGCGCGGACGCTTTTTCGACGATCACGACGATTCGAAGTCTGCCAAAGTCGTGATTATCAACGAAGAGTTTGCACACAAATACTGGCCCAAAGGAGATCCGCTCGGACAACAGATCACCATCGGGAAGGGGCTCGGCCCGGAATTTGAAGAGCCGTCCCGAATCATTGTCGGCGTGGTCGGCAATGTGCTCGAAACGGGGCTCGGCGATGGGAAGCAGCCGGCCATGTATGTTCCGGTTGTGCAGGTCACGGATGGCTTGACGAAGCTTGCCGGTGAGGTGCTTCCGACGAACTGGCTGATTCGCACGCCGGGCGATCCGCTGAAGCTGAGCAACGCAATCCAACAACAGTTCCTGGCGGTGGATAACCAGCTTCCGGTGGCCCAGATTCGAACCATGGAACAGGTGCTCACGCATTCGGTGGCGCGGCAGAATTTCAACATGCTGCTGCTGACCATCTTTGCGGGCATTGCGCTGCTCCTCGCCTCAATCGGAATCTACGGTCTGATGTCTTATTCGGTGGAGCAGCGCAGCCACGAAATTGGAATACGCATGGCGCTTGGCGCGGAAGAAAGCGCCATGGTACGGCTGGTGGTGCGAGATGGAATGAAGCTGGCGATCATCGGGTTGGCGGTGGGCCTGGCCGCCGCGTATGGGTTGACGCGCTTCCTTGGCACGCTACTGTTCGGAGTGCGGGCAACCGATCCGGCGACGTACATTTTCGTAGCGGCGCTGCTGGGAGCGGTCGCGTTTCTGGCCAGTTACATCCCGGCGAAACGAGCGGCGAAAGTGGATCCGATCATCGCATTGCGTTACGAATAAGGTTTTGCGCACTTAACGAACGACGAACAACGACGAACCAACAACGCTCTTTTTTGAGTAACACGCGCAAAACGGGCGGCGCCTCGCGGTAAGGCCGCTGGCCTTGGGCTCTTAACGAACAACTAACAACGACGAACCAACAACGCTTTCTTAAGCGAACGTAGAACGTAGAACGGCCGACCAACAACGCGTTCGTCAAAGCCGGCCGCTGGCCTCGGGGTTCTTAACGAACAACTAACAACGACGAACCAACAACGCTTTCTTAAGCGAACGTAGAACGTAGAACGTAAGCTTTCGCCCGTCTTTCCGCTATAATCTAGGACTTCGGGAGGAGCGATGAAATATTACATCAGCCGTGCCGGCCAGCAATACGGCCCGTATTCGCTGGAGGACCTGCGGAACATGCAGGCGCAGCATCAAGTAGATGTGAACGATTTGGCGTGGGCTGAAGGGATGCCGGCCTGGACGCCGCTCGCGCAAGTGCTGGGAAGCGAGCCTGCACCAGTCGCCGCGCCGGTTGCACCACCATATACTCCGCCGCCGCAATATCAGCCGCCGCAATATCAGCCGCCGCAATATACGCCGCAGGTACAAGCGCCAGCGCCGGCTTACGCGCCTCCCGCCTATAATCCCGGCTACGCGCCGCAACCGATGGCCGGCGGTCTCATGCCGCCCAATCTGAATTGGGTTCTTGTGTTGGTATTGGTCATTGTGACCGGCATCTTCGGCATCGTATGGACGTTCATCCAACTCGGATTCGTGAAGAAGATCGATCCGGCGAGCACCGCGATGAAGCAGTACATCATGGGTCTGGTCGCGCTCCCGGTCGGGTTCATTCTATTTGGGATTCTGTTTTTTGCCGGCAGCACGTCCAGCTCGAATTCTATGGTCGCGCTCGGCGCGCTGTGTTTGTGCGCAGCCTACATCTTCGCATTCGTATTCATGATTTTGTCGATTTTCGGCATGCGCCGCTCCATCGAAAACTACTACAACACCGTGGAGCCGATTGGGCTGCGATTGAACCCCGTCATGACGTTCTTCTTCAACACTATTTATTTTCAGTACCACTTCGACCGCATCATCAACTGGAAAACCACCGGACGGCTGATGTAAGTTGCCGACCCGCTCGAGCGCGACCGCAATCCGCCGCTGGGCGGCCGTCCTGGTACCGGGCGCAATCCTGTACTTCGCGCCATGGCCGCTGCTCAACACCACGCAGCGGCATCTGCTCGCGATCTTCGCATCCACTGTAATTTCGCTGATCGCACAGCCCGTGCCGATGGGCGTCAGCGTTTTGGTAGCGATGACGTTGCTCGCGTTGACGCGAACACTTACGCCCACGGCTGTTCTGGCAGGATTTGGAAACGTCGTAGTATGGTTGATCTTCACCGCATTTCTTTTCGCGCGTGCCGTCACCGCGACCGGCTTTGGAATGAGGGTCGCGTACGTTTTCGTGCGGCAGTTCGGACGCAGTCCGTTGACGCTGGGATATTCGATTGCGGCATCGGGCGTGGTGTTGTCGCCGTTCGTGCCCTCCGATACCGCGCGCGGCGGCGGCATCATTTATCCCATCACCCGCAGCCTGGCGCAGACGTTCGGATCGGAACCCGGTGAGACTGCGGGCCGTTTCGGCGTGTTCCTGATGTTAGTTGCGTTCCATACGAACTACGTGGCTTCCGCGATGTTCCTCACCAGCATGGCGTCGAATCCCGTTATCGCGGAGTTTGCACACAAGTTGGGACACGTGGATTTGACGTGGATGAAATGGGCGATGGCGTCGTCGGTTCCCGGCCTGCTGGCGCTCGCGCTGGTCCCGTACGTGATTTTCAAATTGCACCCGCCGGAGTTGCGCGATACCAGCGCGGCGCGCGCCATGGCGTCGGACGAATTGCGCCGCATGGGTCCGATGAGCGGACGCGAGTTGAGGCTGGTGGTGATTCTGCTGGCGGTGATGGCGGGTTGGGTATTCTCGCCGTGGCATGGAATTTCGAACACGTTCGTAGCGTTAGCGGGCGTGTCCGCGATTCTCATCACGCGCGTGCTGAGCTGGGACGACCTGCTGTCCGAAACAAAAGCGTGGGATGCGCTGATCTGGTTCGCGCCGCTGGTAATGATGGCGGACAACCTTAACGACTCAGGCGTAATCAAGGTGCTATCGAACTCGCTGTTCGCGCGCATGCACGGGTGGCCATGGGCCGTAGCGCTGCTGGCCTTGGTGCTGACGTATCTGTACATTCATTACGCGTTCGCTAGCATGACGGCGCAGGTGATGGCGTTGTATCCCGCGTTCCTGGGAGCGGCCGTGGCTGCCGGCGCGCCGCCGCTGGTTTCCGCGCTGCTGTTGGCGTTCTACTCGAGCCTGAACGCGGGCCTGACGCATTACGGGACCGGCTCGGCCCCGGTGTTCTTTAACGCCGGATATGTCGGACAAGGGACGTGGTGGCGGGTTGGGTTCGTTTTGTCAATTTTGAATTTAGCGATTTGGGTGGGGGTGGGATCGATCTGGTGGCGATTGATCGGGCTATGGTAGGGGACGCAAATTCCCAGTAATTTGCGTCCCCCTTTGATTCGGAGTGATATTCAATTTGCAAAGAGCGGTGAAGCGCGTCGGCCGAACACGCAGAGGCGAGGGCCGAGGGCGTCTAATCGATCTGATTGTACGGGTTGGCTAGACGCGATCGGTCGTGGTGTCCCTGTAAAGAGCTACAAACGCACCGAGATTGTTCCAAAAGAAATTCGTGAACGGAATGTTCAGAGCGTGGCCGCCTTCGGACTCGCCTGGGCCGGCGCCGCGGGCTGCGGTTTCGGCAGTGGCTTTCGAGGCAGCATCTCAGGGCGCGTGGCGGCGTCATAAACCACCGACGCGATGATCGCCGATGCCTGCATCAGGTCCCCGGCCAGGACGTGATCTGAGACGTCCATATTCGAGTGATGCGTCACGGTCATATAATCGAGCGGATCCTGGATGAACTGGAATCCTGGCAGGCCGACCGCATCGAAAGAGAGATGGTCGGTTCCACCGGTATTGCGGATGGTGATGGTCGACACGCCGAGGTCGCGGAACGGCTCCAGCCAGCTTTCAAACAGCGGACGTATGGAGTCATTGCCTTGCAAATAAACGCCGCGAATCTTGCCGCTGCCGTTATCGAGATTGAAGTAGCCGGATAATTTCGCGTGCTGCGAAGTAATCTTCATGGTCTTGGGATCGCCGAAATGTTCTTTCACATAGGCGCGCGAACCGAGCAGCCCTTGTTCTTCCCCACTCCACAAAGCGATTCGGACGGTACGGTCCATTTTGAGATCGAGCGTCTTCAGAAGCCTCACCACTTCCATCATCACGGCGCTGCCCGCGCCATTGTCGGTAGCCCCGGTGCCGCTATTCCAGGAATCGAAATGCGCTCCGAGCATCACAACCTCATCTGGTTTCGAAGAGCCGGGAATTTCGGCGACGATATTGTAGGCGTCCTTCGCATCAGCCGATTGCTCGGCGTGCAGGCTCACCTGGACTCGAATCGGTTGTTTGAGGCGCACCAGATGGAGCAGCCGGTCATAATGCTCTTTGGTAATCACGAACGTTGGCGGCGCTTGAGCCTTCGCGGGCTCGTAGGAGCCAGCGGCTTCGGCAAATACGAGACCATCGTGAGCGCGCGTATCGTTCTGCAGGAGCGCCAGCACTCCCTCGTCGTTGAAGAACTGGCTGCGCTTGTCGGCGACATCCTTGGTTTGCTCGCGCATCTGTTCGCGGACGCTTTCGGGCAAGCCCCCCATGTATTCGAGGCGCTGCATCGGGTCTTCCGGAATCTTCAGTGGTTCGCCGGGCGTGTACGGGATATGAAAAACGGGCTCGGGAGCTTTGGCGATGCCGGCCAGATCCACGTCGGTGTAGCGCTTGATCAGCGGCTGATTCTCGGAGCCGGCTGTTGGCCGCGCCTCGGAAGAGATCATAACGATCTTGCCACGCAGCTTGCCCTTGTACTTCGCGATGTACGATTCGAGATCCTTCTCGGCTTGCGCGGGATCGAACGAGCGCGCGGCGAGGGGCGCGAGCGTGACGTCGCCGGCGATCGGTCCATTGGTATTTCTCGACCATGCCAGCGGGGCGGCATTCATCAGCGAATAACGCGGTTCAAGCAGTTCCACGGCGTATTGCTGGAGGGTCCAACTGCGTCCGAACGGTCCCCATTTTTCGAGATGGCCGTTGGTCAGGCCGTAGCTCTCAAGCTGTTTCAAAGCCCAGTCGGCCGCCTGTTTGAACTCCGGCGAGGCGGTGAGGCGCGGCCCGTAGACATCGGTTAGATACTCGATGTGTTCCATCACCTTGGAGTGCTCAAACTCTTCGGCTTTGATGCGGTTGACGACTGAGAGGTCAACGCGCTCCTGCGCGGCGACGATTCCGGCGAGTAGGAAAACAGCGGCTGCGATTCGCATGTAACGATTATCGTAAATAATTGGCACGAGCGCTCCCAGAAGACACCGCTCCCTGCCGGTCACGGCTCGGAACGGACGGAGCGGTGCCGTACGCGGGGAGAGCCTCGTTTCTGAGCCGCGCCCGGCAGGAAGCGGTCGCCCAGCGCGTTAGAACGTTCGTGGACGGAACGGGTCATGCGAGTTCGCGGCGGATGGCGGCGGCGATGCGTTCCGCCGAATCCTCCACCATGGCGGCGTCGGCGCCTTCCACCATGACTCGCGCTAATGGTTCGGTGCCGGAAAAGCGGACGAAAACACGTCCAGCGGCTCCGAAGGCGGTTTCTGCCGCGTGGATCTCCTGTTGCACGGAGGGTAGTTCGTCGAGCGGTTTTCGTTCCTTCACGCGGATGTTCACGAGCTTCTGCGGGTAGACGTGCAATTCACTCGCGAGTTCGTCCAGGGTTTGACCGGTGCTGACCATGACCTCGAAAATCCGCAGCGCCGTCAGCATGCCATCGCCCGTAGTTGCGTAATCGCGAAAAATCACGTGACCGGACTGCTCGCCGCCCAGCCCAGCGCCGATGCGCAGCATCTCTTCCAACACGTACTTATCGCCGACGGGCGTGCGCAGAAGTTCGATGCCGTGCGCGGCGAGCGCCCGCTCTAATCCCAGATTGGACATCACGGTGGCCACCACGACATCTCCAGGCAGTTTGCCTTGCGATTTGAGATGACGGGCGGCGATCAAAAGCACGGCGTCGCCGTCGATGATTTTTCCGTCGCCGGAAACGAACAATGCCCGATCCGCATCGCCGTCGAATGCAACGCCCACATCGGCGCCTTCTTTCCGGACGGCCTCGCGCAACGCATCGAGATGCAGCGATCCGGAGTTGAGGTTGATATTGCGGCCATCGGGCGAGACGCCAATCGCGATCACATTTGCGCCTAGCTGCGAGAACAACGCCGGCGCCAGATGCGTGGCCGATCCGTTCGCGCAATCCGCTACGATGTCGAGACCTTCGAAGCTTACGGGAACCGTGGCCGCGAGGTGTTCCATGTAGGCGCGATCGAGCTCTTCGTCCACGTGAAGCCGGGCAAATGCAGGTTCCAGGCCGTTGCTCATAATCGCGAAGATGTCCCGTTCGAGCGCTTCCTCGCGCTCGTCGGGAAGTTTGTAGCCAGTGTGGGCGAGCAGTTTGATGCCGTTGTCGCGATAGGGATTGTGAGAGGCGGAAATCATCACGCCCGCAGCGAACGGTCCGTTCTTCGCCAAATATGCCACGCCGGGAGTGGTTGTGAGGCCGGCGAAATCGACGCCGATGCCGTGCCGCGCGAGACCGCCCGCGATACTCGCAGCCAGCTCGGGTCCGGATTCACGGGTATCCATGCCAATCACGACTTGCTGCTCGTGCCCGCTCGCTTCGATCCATTTTCCAAGGGCCGATCCTACGGCCGTGACGGTTCTTGGATCGAGCGGATATTCTCCGGCGACACCGCGAATTCCGTCGGTGCCGAACAGTTGACGCGCCATTAATTCATGTCTCTTTTCTCAAGTTTCACCGTGAAGTGGACCGGCACCACCGGATTCAATCGAACTTGCGGATCGCCCACATTCAAATGCACGTTGATCTCAGACTGGCCCAGAACATTGCTCAAGTCCACGGGGTCGGTGCTCACGAATTCGATGGGCCGAATGTGACTTTCCGGTCCCACGATGCGGACGGTCGCGGGTTCGAAGCTGCTTTTTACGATGGCGTACCCATCCGGCGGTCCCGTTTCATAGCGGGCGCGAACGGGAACATCTTTGAAGATCAAGTGCTCGAAGCGGATGGTGATCTGCGATGGTACGGCTTTATAGAAACTGATGCCGATGGGAAGCTTCACTGTGCGATCGGAGAACGTGAAGGTACGCTCTCCCGGTCCGGGAATCGACTTCAAGTCGAGAAGGACAGCGGCCTGCGCGATATTCTCGCGGCTGAGGCGGCCGGAGGGACCTCGGATTTCCAGACGCACACGCTCCGGCATGTCGGAACTGATGTCCAGATCGTCCGGCATGTTCTTGAACTCGATGGGCACGTTTACCGATGTGGCGATTTCGGGTTCGCGGGCCACGCCAAACCATAAGGCTGTTGCGATCGCAAGCGAAAGCAGCTTCCATCCGAGGTTCTGGAGAAAGAAGCGTTTCATGGACGGGGTAGAGTCGATTCAGCAGCGGGCGCCACGGTCTGATTCTCGACACGCGCGGCGATTTGCGACCGGTGGCCTTCGACGGGGCCGGTGAGCGCCTGTTCGACGCGATCCAATGCAACGCTCAATTCGACATCGCCGAATAAAGCCATGGAAATGCGTCCCGTTTCTTCGGAAACCACCAGCGCGATGCAGTCGGCTTCCTCCGTAATGCCGATGGCGGCGCGATGACGTGTCCCGAGATTCGACGAAAGCTGCGGATTCGTAGTGAGCGGGAGAAAACACGCCGCGGCGGCCACGCGATCGCCTTGCACGATGACAGCTCCGTCGTGCAACGCGCCGAGAGGTTGAAAAATCGAACAGAGCAGATCGCGCGAGATCACCGCGTCTAGACTGACTCCGCTCTCGATGAAGGTGCGTAGTCCAGTTTTCCTTTCAACGACAATCAGCGCGCCAATTTTGGCTTGGGAGAGTTGATTCAAGGCCAGAAGGATCTCATCCGCAACCTCGCGGCGCTCCAGTTGGGTGAATCCGGCAAACGGGCGGCGTCCCAACCGCGCCAGCATGCGGCGGATCTCGGACTGGAACATCACGATAATGGCGAATCCGGTATAAGGCGCGAGCGTCGCTAAAAGAGTCCGGAGCAGTTCCAGGTGGATCCAGACGGACAGCAGATAAATCGCCACCAGTACGCCGATGCCGGTCAGGATGTGGGCGGCGCGGCGGCCTCGAACAATGACAATGAACTGATAAATCAGTACTGCGACGACGAGGATGTCAATCGCCGATGTCAGCGTGAGCGCTGGCATGTCGTCGAAAGGCAGCTCGGGAAACCTCATCATGCATTGATTCTTATTGTAACCCGAGGACCTTCGAATGACCTATTTCAGAGCTCAATTCGTGTAAGTACCCGCTATTTTCCTAAGAAGTCCATGGCCATGTTGGGCCTCCTAAGTCTTGATTGCGACGCGGCCTCGGATCTGACCGGCGAGGATACGCGGGGCCAGTTGCGGCAGCTTCGAAAGCGGCTCGACTTGCGTGATTTTCTCGAGCCTGGAAATGGGGAGATCGCGGGCGAGGCGTTGCCAGGCCTGCTCGCGCAGGGGCTTTGGAGCGAGCGGGGAACTGATGCCGAGTAGCGACACGTTCCTCAGGATGAATGGGAAAACTGTGGTTGGCAAATCGGCGCCGCTAGCCAATCCGCAGGCCGCGACAGCGCCGAAACTGGACGTGGATGCGAGGATCGTCGCCAGCGTCTGGCCACCGACGGAATCGATACCCCCGGACCAGCGCTCAGACGCGAGCGGCGCTCCCTTTTCCGCAAGCGCCGCGCGATCGACGATGGTTTGAGCGCCCAACTCGCGAAGATAATCATGGTTCTCCGGACGGCCTGTGGACGCCGCCACTTTATAGCCGAGTTGGTGGAGCAATAGAACGGCTACGGAGCCGACGCCGCCGGCCGCGCCAGTGACAATCACCTCGCGATCGATATTAGCGATGTCGAATTTTTCGAGCGCCAGTATCGCGAGCATCGCGGTGAAGCCTGCGGTTCCGATGGCCATGACTTGCAGCGAATCGAACGGCTCAGGAATGCGATTCAGGGCATCGGAGGCGACACGCTGCATTTGCGAATAGCCGCCCCAGCGCGTTTCACCCAAGCCTTGGCCGACGGCAACGACTTTGTCGCCGGGTTTGTACTCGCCGGAAGTTGACTCGACCACAGTGCCAGCAAGGTCGACGCCCGGGATCATGGGAAACTTACGAATCACTTTGCCTTTGCCAGTGACGGCAAGACCGTCTTTGTAATTCAGGCTGGAGTATTCGACGGAGACCAGGACGTCGCCGGCCTGAAGGTCGGCGGGGGTGAGTTGGCGAAAACCAGCTTCTTTGCCGTCAACGTAAAAGGCGTTGAACGCGTTCATGTCTGCATGATACTCTCTCCTGGCGGCCGCTTGGTTACGGGCGCGGTTCTGTAAAGTTGGGCAACCGTTCCCCTGAAGAACATGTCTAAATGGGCCAACCGCTCCCTGCCGGTCACGGCTCGGTTACGGTCGAGATTCTTCATTAACATTGGTGGCCGGTCACGGCTCGGAACGGAGCCGATGAGGTTCTTCGTCACCTTGGGAGGGCCGGAGGCCCATGGGCACTTCCTGCCGGTCACGGCGCGGTAAAGTTATCGCTCGACGGAGTATGCTGCGTTTGCGGCAACGAGCGTGTTCAGGTCGCGGTGGCGCGGAAGGATCGCAATCGAGATGGCTCCGATTACTGCGACTAATAGCACGGCTCCCATGGCCATTCCATAATTTCCGAAGTTGTCGCGCAGGATGGAGACGAAGTAGGGAAACCAGGTCTGTCCGATGGTGTTCACGGGCAGAATGATCGCCATTGCGCGGGCCAGCGAGTTGACGCCAAACTGATCGGCCGCCATCAGGGGAATGAGCATATAATCCGCGCCCATGCCAAAGCCGAAGAGGACGGCGAAAGCATATATAGTGAACTCTTCCGACGGGCGGACTGCCAGCAGGATCGGGATGGTGGCGGCTACGAGAACATATGTGGCGGTCATGACCCACTTCTTCGGAAAACGATCGGCAAGTCCTCCGATTAACAAACGGCCTCCGATGCTCGACCACAGAATGAGAACAGAAGCTGTGCGCCAGGCGCCGTCGACCATCTCGCCTTTGAGAAAGCCTTGATCGAGGAAAACGAATTTCATATGGAAGTTGATCGCGCCGATCGATCCGATGGAGCAGAAGCTTCCGATCAAGAGCAGCCAAAACGGCCAACTTGCGAGCAGCTCGCGGAAAGTGAGCGACTGGATTTTCAACTCTGGCGGCGGGTGGGACAGGCCGTCGGGATTTTGACCAACGTCGGACGGGCGGTCTTTTAATAGGAGAAGGACGACGGGCCAGGAACACAGGACGAGGGCGGCGAGGACGAAAAGCGCGACGTGATAGTTGAATTTATCGGTCAGCGGCTTGACGAGGAGCGAACCGAGCGAACCCATCAAGCCCACGCCGACGTAGACAATTCCCATGGCCTTCCCGCGGCTGACGCGGAACCAATTCGACACGATCAACTGGTGCGGAATCGGACCGGACATTACGTAGCCCATCGTGTAGACGATCCAGAAAGCGTAGTAGACCGGCAGAGCGCCGCCCATTCTGGCAAATCCGGCGAGGGCGATGGCGGAGAGCACGGTTCCGGCGAGAATCAATTTGCGCGGGCTATAGCGGTGAATGACGAGGGGTCCGATCCAGATGGTGAGCAGCGCCGCGAGCGGAAAGCCCAGCGTGATGTGGGGGCGCGACCATCCATACTGCCGCTGAAAGTAATCGAAAAAGAAGCCGATGTTGTAGTAAGGGATGCCGACGGCGAGGCCAAACGTGATAAATGCCGCGGCAGTAATCCACCAGCCGTAAAACTTGCGCGAGGTCATTAGTCTCCAGTTTAGGCCGGAAAAGCCGGGTTAGACAAAAAAAGGCCGGCGTACCCGAGTTGGGTAGCCGGCCTGATTCCTTCAAGACCTAAGGTGCTTAGCGATGGCCTCCGCCTCCACCGTGAAAGCCTCCTCCACCGAAGCCTCCACCCATGCGGGCGAAACCTCCGCCGGAGCGCATGGCCAGAGGAGCGGAACGCGTTATCGAACCGCGCGCGTAGCCACGACCGTAGAAACCGTGACCTCCATAGAAGTGGCCGCCGTAGTATCCGGCATACAAGGGCGAGTACAGGCCGAAGCCGAACGGATTGTAGAAGAACCCGTCGCCAGGGATGAACGAGTACATGGCCCAATAAGGATTCCAATACCAACCCGCGCCATACCACGAGCCGCCATCGACGAGATAGGTCTGAGCGGTCGAGGCTGTTGCGTCGGCCAGGTATTCCGAACGTAGCTTGCTCCAGGCGTACAGCGGATCGGAATTTTCCACCGCATCGCGATCGAATTTCCTGGACTTCAGCGGCTGATTCAGAGCAACCTGCCGGTCCTTATTAAGGTCGACGTGCTGGTCGCCTTGCGTCACTACCGCTCTTCCCTCATAAACGCGAACTACCTGGAGATCGGAGTTGAAATCATAAACGCCTTGCTTCGTGAGTTGCGTGGTTGCGCCCCGCTCCACAATCAGAATGCGATCTTCGGGGTGGAGGACGTCCGCCTCGACGGTTGCTTCACCTTGCAGAAGCTCCACGCGTGTGTTGGTCAGTTCCGGCGATTCCATGCGAACCGCGCTATTCTTGCCGAGCCGCATAAAAACTCCCGGCGTGAGGAGGAGTTCCGCGCGTCCATTGCCGGTTGAGAGTACGTCTCCCGTATTCAAAATCGCCGAACCCACGGCTCTCGAAGTCACGGGCTGGTTTCCGATGGAGACCTGCCCTTCGACGTAGTTCAGCGCGCCAGGCTGGGCAACGGGAGGAGCGGCCCAAATCGGCGTACAAAAGATAGCCAGTCCGAGCCCGAGGGCGATCGCGACTGACCGTTTCCAAATTCCTAACATTTCAATCACCTACTAAGTTGGATGTGCGGCCCTGGGTTTGGTTCCTGCTCAATGTGGTATGCGTTACATTCATTTACTTTTCGCATCGTTTGCAGGGGAGTTCGATGAGAGTGGGTACAGCGAGTTAAGCTGTTGCAGGCAGGCGGTTTACGAATCTTGAGAGGCGCTTGCGGAGGCTGGAAACCATGTCCTGCCTCCGCAGTGGCTGCCGTCCGGTTGCGGGGAGCGGTTCGCTTTCGATTCGATTATAGGATCTGTGCGCAAGAAAAGGCGGAGCGCCTTCTCTCGCGCAATCAGGTCAACTCGTTTTTTTGGTATGGTTTATCGTGCTTTGTAAAATCTTAAAATTCTTTGCACCGATTAAACGGCAACTCGCTTGACATGCCGGGAACCATTGGTCATGCCATCTTCTTCTTCCTCGAGCGGACTGCGATTCTGGAGTAAGTTGGCAACGATACCCGCACGGGTAGTCACGCCCATTTTGATCATGATCAGTCTCAGGAACGCTTTGACGGTGTTGGGACTGATGTTCATGCGGGTCGCGACCTCTTTGCTGGTCAGGCCCATGGAGATCCCACGGAGCGCTTCCTGTTCGCGATCCGTCAGATGATACTTCGCCGCGACTTCGTAGATGGCGTCGCTGGTGGACGACACCTTCTCGAGGTGCAAGGCGACGAGAGGCTGCGTAAGGTGTCCGTTTTGGGACTCCATCAGGTGCGCGCGCCAAATGTACTCGCTCTTGCCCATTCGGAAATGTGTCTTCACGAGGGACAAATCGCTCGGCTTGCGGCTACGGATGATATCCAGAATCTCCTGCGGAATAAAAGAGGCAGGATCCTGCTTAGCGCCAGGCTGATTCGGATAGTTGAGAATAGCGGCAGCGCCCCGATCGCATGCGATGAGCTTAAGAGACAAGTCCATGAGCACTAAACCCGCTTCCGCCATAATCGGAGTCGACTTCTGCATAATCGCGTGATTGGTATCTGTTTTTTTAATTGTTCGCATGGGACACCTCGTCCTGTAAATTCTGTCTGAAAAACATCCCCGACTGGCAAACTACTTTCGGGGTCAAGTCGGGAGATATTGCTTCCCGTCTAAATCGAGCCATGTCTGCCGTCCATAGCTTTACGCCTGTCTATAGATCCCCGCCACCGCCGGAGACCGATCGCCCCGGCGAGCCCCGCGAGGGCCAGCGAAGCAGTCGCGGGTTCGGGAATGGCCGCCGTACTCTCTTCGGGCGCCGAGAAACTCGAAATTGTAAGTACGCCTGGCTCGCCGTTATTATCGGCGGTGCCCACCTCGAAACCGAATGTCTGGCCCGCGGCAACATTGAAACTTACCGTGCCGGAAACCTGGTTTGTATCGTCGGCAATCTGAGTGAACTGAGTGCCGGCCAGGTAACCGACGTAATCGCATGCAACGTTCGAGTTAGTCCCGCAGACCGCTTTTTTGGAATCGAGCGATAAAAAGGAAAAAGAGAACCCAACTACGCCCGAGGCCGCCGCCGCAACCGTAAACTCAGTGGTCCCGGGTAATCCCGAACCTGTATTTCCACCCGTGAGCTGAAGCGAAAGTCCGCCATCCGGCGTTATTGCCGTACCGTTCGCGTTCGTATTTGACAGCGTAAACATATCGATTGCATAGGCATCGATGAATGAAGCCTTCGCATGCGGAATGGCCACTACGCTCAACATCACCGCGAGTTGGAAACACACGGTGGAACGCCGGCGCGTTACGCGAAAAGACTTAGTCGCCGATATCAGTTGCCACAAACCCATTTGACCTCCGAACTTATGTATCTTTGGCGGCTCTATTCAGGTCCCGAGCCGTTCATGCAGCGGACTACTTCCATAGGAAGTCTTAAGGTGACATACCTACAAAAAGAGATCAAGAGTATGAGCGGGGTAAAGTACCATAAATTACACAACCCTCGGGTACCTGCGGTACTAACGAAAAAAGCGGTACTTAATAAGTGAAAGTACTAAGGGAGTGACTGGAAATATCGGTTGAAAAAGGGCTGAGTTGTGTCGGGTTTTCGGAGGGGATGGCTACGTTGAAGAGGCTGTCGAACAGGGCACGGGCAACCGCTCCCTGCCGGTCACGGCTCGGTTACGGGCGTTCGTAGTTGTTGGTTCGTGGTCCGTCGTTCGGAATTGGGGAACAGTTCCTCACGCCGACCGAACGATACCAAGATTATTTCATACGGTTATGTTTAGTATTTGGGCACGGTGGGATCGACGCGATCGGACCACGCGCGAATTCCGCCGGTCAGATTTCGGACGTTTTCGAAACCGGCCTGACGCAGGATCTGGACTGCTTTGGCGCTACGGGAGCCCATCTTGCAGAGAGCGATGATTTCGCGGCTGGCATCGAGTTCGTGCAGGTGTTTGGGAAGTTCGGGGAGAGGAATCAGGAGGCCTCCAATGTTGGAGATCTCGAACTCGTATTCGTCGCGGACGTCCAACAGGAACAGGTTTTCGCCGGCATCCAGACGCCGCTTCAATTCTTCGACCTGGATTTCAGAGATAGGCATATTGGAGGCCTCGATTCATGAAGATTCCCCCCATTTGAGGGGTCCCCCAAACGCGGGGAATAATCAAGACTACCATGTATACCAATCTATATCAA
>JBEKUT010000015.1:0-34096 GCA_049514735.1 Bryobacteraceae bacterium | reverse complement strand
TGCGACCTGAGCGCCGAGTCCAGCGCCGGAATGGCGAACGGGCGGCTCTCACCAGCCGCCCGCAGCTGAACTGTAAAAGTGGATCGCGGAGAGCGTGATTACACAAAACTATTGACACCACCCATCATGCAAGATCGATGTTACCTATAACGGGGACTGGCACAATCTCAATGCCGTGCAGGTCTCCGCGTAAGACCGAAGTCCCCGGCATCGACCTTTCGTAGACGGCAACATACTTTATCGTCTAGTAAAGGAGAAAAGGCCGTTCGCCAGTTCATATGTCCGATTGCGGCAAGCGCTCCCATCTGCTAGAAGAGAAGATTAGCCGGATGGATACCAAGACAACGGATCAGATCAAGGATGAGGCCGCACGCCTGGAGCAACTTTGTCTTCTAGCCGCTGAGCGGCATTATGCTGCTGAGACGCCCTGGTATCGTGCGAACTATTTCCTCGGGATTCCTTCCACGATTGTGGCTGCAATTGCAGGTGCCAGCGCTTTTTCGACGTTCAAGGGACACGAGATGGTGACTGCGGGTATTGCCTTGTTGGCTGCCATGCTTTCGGCTCTCCTCACCTTCCTCGACCCAAATAAACGAGCAACTGAGCATCATGCGACCGCAAAACGATACGAAGCGCTCTACCATGCTTCGGGACGCTTTGTCAGGCTGACGTTCGCCAGGGAGAACATAGATTCGGACGCCGTCGAGAAGGCTCTAGCGGCGTTGACCACCCGATTTGATGAGGTGCTCCAATCCAGCCCTCCCTTACCCGGTCGCTCGTACAAGAAATCCGCGTATTATAACCGTGGGAGCTTGGGCGGAGAAGTGCTTCGTGTTCCCAACAGCGGCGATGCCAAGAATTGAGAACGGATAACCACGTGGGCTAGTGCTAGTGGTCGCCGGGCTGGCTGCTTCCGATAATCCTGTATTATGTCGCCTGAAGACATCGCCAGCGCAGCTGGCGCCTCAATGCGCTCAGAGTAAGACGCCTAAGAGTTTGTTCCATACACGTGGGTACCCGGCCTCCGCACAAACGAAGGCCGGGCGCCATCGACACACAACCTACGGATACAAACCCCGAATCCGCACGCCTTCCGCCACCCTCCCGATACCCAGCATATTCGCCGCCGCCCGCATCGCCACCTTGCGCTCTTTGCGGATCTTCAACACATCGTTGAACGCCGTCGCCATCACGCGCTCCAGACGATTGTAGACATCCTGCGCGTCCCAGAACAGGTGCTGCAGATCCTGCACCCACTCGAAATACGACACGGTGACGCCGCCCGCGTTGCACAGAATATCTGGAATGATAAAGACACCCTTCTCTTCGAGGATCGCATCGGCCGCCGGAGTCAACGGCCCGTTCGCCGCCTCGCCCACAATCTTGGCCCGCACGCGATACGCGTTACCTTCGTGGACCGTGTTTTCGAGCGCTGCCGGAACCAGAACCTCGCAATCGAGCGCCAGTAGTTCGTCCGGCTCAATCGGCTCGCTGCCCATAAATCCAACGACGCTGCCGGTCTGCTCTTTATATGTCATCAACAGGGGGACATCCAGACCGCGCGCATTAAAAATGCAGCCCGAGGAGTCGCTCACGGCGATCACTCTCGCGCTTGCGCCATGCAGCAACTGCGCCGCAATCGAACCGGCGTTCCCGAACCCCTGCACCGCGACTCGCGCTCCGTTCAGCGCCAGGCCCAGATACTCGGCAGCCGACCGGATGGTATAAAACACGCCGCGCCCAGTCGCTTCATTGCGGCCGAGCGATCCTCCCAGGCTGATCGGTTTGCCCGTCACAACTCCTGGAATGGGATAGCCTTTCACCATGCTGTAGGTGTCCATGATCCAGGCCATCGTCTGCGGATTCGTATAAACGTCCGGCGCCGGGATGTCTTGCTCCGGTCCGATCAGGGGTAGAATCGCGGTCGTATAACGGCGCGTGATGTGCTCCAGTTCCATCTGCGACAAAGCCTTTGGATTGCAGGTCACGCCGCCTTTGGCGCCGCCGAACGGAATATTCACCACGGCGCACTTCCACGTCATCCACATGGCCAGCGCCTTCACTTCATCGAGCGTCACGTTGGGGTGATACCGTATGCCACCCTTGCCTGGACCGCGTACCGTGCTGTGTTGCACGCGATAAGCTTCGAACCGCTTGATGTGGCCGCCCTCCATCCGGACGGGCACGCTGACCGTGAGCACCCGTTCCGGAAACTTAATCATTTCACGGATGTCGTTATCGAGATCCATGGCGTTGGCCGCGATCTCGAAATTCTCGAGCGCAAGGCTGTACGCGTTTCTTTCAGCAACTGCTGTTGCCAACATTCGGAGACCTCCTTACAACTTGGTAGGATTATGACTATCGGAAAACACGGCGGGGCGATGTGCGCGGCCTGGGCGTCGCGGGCAGGCGGGCAGAAGAATCGTTGCCAACTCCCTTATGCCACTGCGCGTCTCGCAAATCAAGCTATTTAAATCGCTTATATTGAGTCGTATACGGGCCGTCCGGTAGAAGACACCCAACTTTGCGTGGTGCTAAGCAAATGTATGCGTTTTCAACGTTGCGGCGGTGCCTCGTCAGTCACAGTACCTAGTACCTCCTAGGGACTCGGTTTGGGCTAGACCCGGCAACCATGACCTCAATTAGAATTTTCGATTGGACGCCCGCCCCGTAAGCGCCTAATCTAGGTTATGGCAACGTCAACTGTTCTATCGCGTCCCGGATCTCAAGTAGCTCTATTACATAGGGTTAGCAACATCGTCAGCTCGGAGTTATCGCTCGAGGAAATGCTCGGTGAAATTGTCGGTCTGACCGTCCAGGTTACCGCCTGCGACGCTTGTCTGGTGTACCTAATGGAAGGGGACGAAATCGTTCTGAGCGCATCGCAGGTTCCCCACGCTTCCGACCTCGGAAAGCTTCGCATGAAAATGGGCGAAGGGGTCACAGGTTGGGTCGCGGAACATCAAGCTGTAGTGGCGCTCTCCGACAATGCCGCCACCGACGCACGCTTCAAATATTTCCAGGCTCTTATTGAAGACACCTACGAAGCCTTTGCATCGGTACCTCTGGTCAGCGGTGGGGAAGTGGTCGGCGTGATTAACGTGCACCATCGCGAACGGCACGATCATTCTCCCGAAGAGATCGCGCTGCTGACGTTCGTTGGGGAGCAGATGGGTATCGCGACCGCGAAGTCCATGCTGGTGGATCAGAACGCACGCCTGCAACAGGAAGCGCATGAAGCCAAGCGCCAGCTCGAAATTCGTAAGATTGTCGAGCGCGCCAAGGGCATCCTGCAACATCGTCATAACCTGACCGAAGAAGAAGCGTACTTGCGCCTTCGCAATGAAAGCCGCCGTTTACGCCGTCCCATGAAGGACCTCGCCGAAGCCATCATTCTGGCTGAGGACATGCACCGCAAGTCTGTGGTCAT
The DNA here is from genome assembly GCA_049514735.1 of Bryobacteraceae bacterium. Lineage (GTDB taxonomy): Bacteria > Acidobacteriota > Terriglobia > Bryobacterales > Bryobacteraceae > JAICMB01. The sequence continues at coordinate 30,666 of JBEKUT010000015.1, read as the reverse complement.
GGAACAGGCGTCGTAAGCCTGCTAGGACTTGAAAAGCGGGTTCCCACAGGGAACTCGCCGCCGCACAAAACCGCCGCACCTTGTGGAATCCACATCGCGCGTACAATCTCACGGCGTCTTCGGTAGCGGCGGTCACAGTGACGCCTGATGCGTTTCGCCCCCGCGACACCGAGCGTTGCCACTGATCGCCGTAACATTGTATATCCGAGTCCTGCACCTCTGGCCTCGGGCGCAACGACATAGCTCCGTGATAGGCCCGACCTCAGCGGCAACGAAACTAGTGAGCAACATCCCCGCTATCGCCCCCGTATTCACCTCGAATGCGACGTATGAAGCAGGCGGGAAAAAATGGCAGCCGGGGAACTGCACGATGTTGTGCATGAACCGGCTCGCTGCCTGCGCCGCATCGAAGTGGTCATCGCTCCATGGATCTATGCGGAACCGCCGGGCGTTTGGCGCGCGACTGGGCGGCAGAGCAGTATGCGCGTCCCGCTTCATCAGAAGCCGTTCGAATGCATCAACTGGCTTTCGATGCGGCGCAGGCCCGGCACTCCCATCAGCCTTTCAAGCAGCACGCGAAATAAGTAAGCGTCGGCATTTCCGCGCTGTCAACCCGGCCGTACGTAAACACCCGCGATGACGCCGGTGTGGCCTTCGAGACCCGTGTAGCCATAACCCGCCACTTCGCCGCGATCGAGCAAAGCCACGCCGCTCAGCGGCCGCGAGTCGGCGAACCTGCGTACCAGGCCCGCCGATTTAGAAAAGTCCCAATCTAATGCCGACCCCCAATCCGCGGTCTCTTCAAGAAGCAGCGGATCGAGTTCGCGGGCGCTCAGACGCTGTATATCGACAATCTAAGAACTTCGCGTTTGGGACGCCATGAAGTCTTATCGCCCACCGCGATAAGAGTCTTAGCGGCTAGTGGCAGCAACTACGATGCAGGAACGATAGCGACGCCATTGTCCGCACTGTTGATCGGCGCGAGTGCGACGCGGGTCAGGTTGCCGTCCTCGTCGACACTGAAAATCGAAAGGTCGATGCCGTCGATCACAGCTATCATGCCCGCCCCGTATGCAATATCCGTGGGATTGCCGGTGACCGAAGCTGCGATGGCCGCATCCTGGACGATCTTCTGCCCATATACGGCAAATCTTGAGATGCTATGGCTCGGTGAATTAGAGGAGAACAGGAATGGTCCTTCGAGGGCGAGCCAGCATGGCGCACTCTGCGTTCCGGAGCTGGTGACGGTGAGGACCGTATCGTTCCGCACCAGGCTGATCTCGTTTGCGTGGGCGATGGTGACATAGGCGTTATTACCGCGGGTCACCAGTCCGAACGGCGTGTTGACGTTCGAGGGGATATTTTGAACCATCGCCGCGAGGCCGGTTATGGCGCCACCGGCGGTCAGATTCACGGTCTCAATGGCGTTGCTCTTCTCAGTGAAGACGAGTTGATCGTCGATGACGCCGACCTGCGCGGCCGATCCATCTGCCACCAAAAGGTGCGTCATGCCGTCGGGACTCCCATTCACGAATACGCCGTACATCTGATGCGATTCCACGGTCGTCGTTCCGAGAATGTAAAGGTGATCGTGTCCGAAAGCCACGCTCTCAGGGTTTGAAACGGCAGGAACGAGCTGCGTAAATACGAATTCGTTCCCGGCCCGCGAAAACAGCGAGACCGATTTCGACCCGTAGTTGATCACAGCAACCTGCTGCTGCTCGGTCACGGCGATACCGCCCGAATTGCTGCCGGCGGCGACGCCCCCTTGTCCATGGGTGCCGACCGTTTGAATCAATTGGCCACTGGTGTTGTAAACCAGCAACTGGTTGGAAGAGGCGTTCGTGGCCGTAACCACCAGGGGCTGTCCGTCTTGGCTTTGCGCGCTGACCGCGGCGCCAAGAAAAAGCGCTATCGCGCCTATCGTTTTATAGTTATTCATTCGTAATTTCTCCGTAATGTCCCGTCGTGGGGAACAAATTCCGTCGGCTGTCACAAGCTCTTCGTGTCAGGCCGCTGAGAAGTTACGGTGCGGATCTACAAAATTTTCGTCGCAGTTCGGTATATCCTTGGTGTTACAAGTGTGTGTTACAAGTGCATGAAGACTAAACTCATCGTTCTCTCGACCATGATGCTCGCCACGTTCGCAGCAGCACAGGAAAGCGGCCGCGCTCCTTTGCCTCCGCTTCCCGCGCCGCTCGCAATCCCTAAGCCCGGACCCGCAACCGACGCCCCATATGCGCCCCAACCCATCCTTTCGGGCGGCGTGGTTGTCACTCTGTTCCCGCCGGATTCTCCTTACCTCAAGACCGAGCGCATCCGCGAGCCCGAGCAGTACATGATGAGCCAGACCGTGCCGGGGCGCATCAACAGCATCGTCAATATTCACAACCCTTCCATCGAGTTTCACCCGGCCGATCGCGGCCTCAATACAGGAGCGGTAGTGATTCTCGCCGCGGGAGGCGGTCACAACACCTTGAACGTCGGTTCCGAAGCGGCCGATTTCGTTCCATTCTTTTATAATTACGGCGTCAACACCATCATCCTTAGAAATCGCCTCCGGCGCGACGGCTACAATCCTCAGACAGACGAGGTTAATGACGCGCTACAGGCCATCCGCACTGTGCGCGCGTACGCCAAGGATTGGAATCTCGATCCAGCGAAGATCGGAATCATGGGCTTTTCCGCGGGTGCGGAATTGGCAGCCGCCGCGGCAGTGTTGTTTGACGATTTCGACAAGAAGAATAACGCGCGCACCGATCCGCTCGCCGGGATAACGTCGCGCCCCGATTTCGTAGGCCTCATCTATCCCGGCCCGTCGCCTTTCGCGCACAACCGCACGCCGCCGCCGATTCCGCGTAACGTACCGCCAGCGTTTGTGATCTGCGGCGGCTCGGGCGACCGCGTTCACGCGGTGTGGGCTATCGAGTATTTCAATGCCATGCTCGCCATGAGCGTGCCCAACGTCGAGATGCACATCTATGGCGACGGCCGCCATCCCGGCGACGCGCTACCCGATGGCGCCCATATGAGCGGTGGACTGACCGACCGCAATAACACGCCCTTCGGGACATGGCAATTCCGTTTTATCGACTGGTTCCGCGACCTCGGATTCCTGAATAAGCCTGGCGTGGAAACGAAGGCGGCCAGGGATCTCGCCGCCTTCATGAAACCTTAAAAGGCCGAGCCCCACCTCAAGTGCCCGAACCCGAGGAACTGCCCCGGCGCGCCACCGCCACCGCCTCCGCTCGAATCCGCTTTGCGCCAATCTTCTTCCGTAATGACGTGGATCGATTCCAACTTCTTCGCTTCGAGCCCGCGGTTGAGCGCCGGCAGTTGCTTGCCAGTGAGCTCGGTAAATTCGCGGACCACGTCGTCCAGCTCCTTAGCCAGCGCATCCGCCCGCGCGACCTGCGAATCGGTAGGACGCCCTTCATACTGGTTGACGTCGCCGTAAAGGCCGCCCAGATATTCACGCAGCCGCTCTTCTCCGGTAATCGCGCCGCCTTCTTTGGTGGCCACAATCTTAATGCGGATCTTATCGGAATCGTCCGCGAGTTTCTCCGCCTGCTTGCGCACCGGATCGTTCGCCGGAAGCTTGGCGACGCGCGCCAAAGACTGATCGCGCAGGCCGATGATAGAGTCCACCGCCCAGCTCATGTGGTTCAACAATCCCGCTACGCGATTCACCAGATCGAACTGCGCCTTGCGATCCGCCACGGTATACGTCGCGCGCGGATCGAGCGTCACCTTCAACTGCGTGGTATAAACCTGGTCGTCCTTGGTCATTCTAACCGTATATGTTCCCGGTAAGGCGCGCGGTCCGAAGGCGGCCTGAAACATTGCGCTTGCCGCTGGCGGAACGTGCGGTGGTTTCAAATGCATCGACCACGTTGCCCGATTCACGCCGCGATGTTTGCTGCTGACAACGGTGTCCACAACTTTGCCCTGCTCATCGAGAATCTCAATCTTGAGGTCGCCGTAGATGTGCCGCGTTCGCTGATAGTAGGGAATCAAGGCTTCCGTCGGACGGTTCGGACCGCTGAACGAATTGTCTCCCTCAGCCCACCCGCCGTTGGTCTCCATCAACTGCGCGGCGTTCGGCAGAGGCAGGAATCCCGCGTTCTCGGAGATCACTGTAGGCGTCAGCGCCCGCAGCGGCGAGATGTCGTCGATGATCCAAATGCCGCGCCCATGCGTCGCCAGAATCAGGTCGGAAGTTCTGGGATGCACTACGATGTCGCGCACCGCGGCGGCCGGGAAATTGGAGCCCCGATATTGCGCCCAGCGCTGGCCGCCATCGTTGCTGATCCACAAGCCGAATTCCGTCCCGAGGAATAGAAGGTCGGGGTCCACCAGATCTTCCTTGATGACGTGCGCATAACCGCGGGCGCCGGATTGATCCGCGGGAAGAGCCGTCCAGGTCTTACCGAAATCGGTGGTCCTGAAAACATGCGGCTTCATGTCGCCATACATATGCCGGTCGAAGGTCGCGTACGCGGTGGATTCCGAGTAGCGGCTCGCTTCCACCCACGACACCCAGGAGTCCTTGCCGACGCCTGGAACATTGCCCACCACGTTCGTCCAAGTCTTCCCGCCGTCGCGCGTCAACTGCACGTTCCCATCGTCGGTGCCGACCCAGATCACTTGCCCATTCTTCGGCGATTCCGAAATCGCGTAGATGGTGGTGTTCATTTCGGCCGACGAGTTGTCCACCGTCACGCCGCCAGATTCCTCCTGCTTCTGCTTCTCGGGATCGTTCGTCGTAAGGTCCGGCGAAATGCGATCCCACGATTGCCCGTGATCGCGCGAACGATACAGGTACTGCGCGCCGATTTAAATGGTTCCCTTCTCATTCGGGCTCATTTGAATCGGTGTGTTCCAGTTGAAGCGCAGTTTTTTCTCGCCATACCGCGCGTAAGGCTTGATAGCGCGGTTTTCATGCGTATAACGGTTCACGCGGCCGATCTCGCCGCCTTGCGCTTCCGCATAAATGTAGTTGGGATCGGAAGGATCTTCCCACATCCAAAAACCGTCGCCGCCGTACATGTTCTCCCAGCGCGAATTCGACACGCCGCCTGGATAAGAAGAGTCGGCCACCCACGAGCTGTTGTCCTGCAGACCGCCGTACACATGATACGGGTCGGCCATATCCACGCTGACGTGATAAAACTGCGAGACTGGCAGGTTATCGATGTGCTCCCAGCGTGTGCCGCCATCCAGGCTACGCCAGAGCCCGCCGTCGTCGCCCGCCAGAATCAAATTCGAATTCGAAGGATCGATCCATACATCGTGAAAATCGCCGTGAGCCGATCCGGAAACCACGCTGAAGCTCTTCCCGCCGTTCACGCTGAGCAGCAGATTCAAATCCACTTTGAATATTTTGCCGGCGTCTTTCGGATCGACAATCAGGTTGCCGAAATAGAATGGACGCCACACCATCAACTGGCTGGCATCCATGCGCGTCCAGGTCTTGCCGCCATCATTGCTCTTGAACAGCGCGCTGCTCTTCGATTCGACGTTGGCGTAGACCAACTCGGGATTCGAAGGCGCCTGCTGAACCGCAATCCGGCCGTATGGTTTGTCCGGGAAACCTTTGTTGTTGGCTGGGGTGACCTCAGTCCAATGGTCGCCGCCATCGGTGGACTTGAAAAGACCGCTGCCCGGACCGCCGGAGCGGAACGTCCAACCATAACGCCGGAAGTCCCACATCGCGGCGTAAATCGTCTTGGGCTGTTTTGCCGCCATCGACAACATGGCGCAACCTGTCGACGCGTTCGCGCCAGCCAATGTCTTTCGCCAGGTCTTGCCGCCATCCGTCGTTTTAAAAACGCCGCCCGCCGTGTTGTCATCCCACAGATGTCCCGTGGCGCAGGCATACACCGTGTCGCTGTCGGCCGGATCGACCAGGATTTTCGCGATGTGCTCCGAATCCTTCAGCCCCATGTTGGTGAAGTTCTCACCGCCGTCCGTCGACTTGTAAATCCCATCGCCGATGGAAACGCTATTGCGAACCCAGCTTTCTCCCGTGCCAACCCAAACATTTTTAGGATTGTGTGTGTCTATAGTGACTGCTCCGATCGATTGCACATCGGGGATGTCAAACACCGACTTGAAGCTGCTGCCGCCATTCACCGATTTCCAGACGCCACCGCTGGCCGATCCCGCAAATACCGTCAGCCGGCCATCTTCGTTCACGGCGGCTACGGCCGCGATGCGCCCGCTCATCATTGCGGAGCCTATATTGCGCGCGGGCAATCCCGACACGGTCCCGGCATCGTAGCGAATGGGCGTCTCCGCTATGAGACAGAACGCCGACACTACTCCTACACCAATAATCCGATTCAGCATTTCATCTCCTTAAGCGCCGGCCGGGGCAGGCTTCGTAACCGGCATCTTGAATTGCGCGGGGTCCACCGTCACATTGGCCTCGATCTTCTCGATCGTGATCTTGGCGTAGTTGCTGGGGTCGTCCTGCTTGCCCCCCTGTTCCATCGCAAACGGGAAATAGACGCCGGCGACTTTCTTGTAGGAGCCCAGGTTCATGACGGACTCATTCACTTCGCCGCGAACAAATTGCATCTTTTCCGTTCGGATCTCGAGGTAGGTGTCAGGGTCCAGGTAATAATAAACGATGTCGCCGTTGGCCAACGTAACCTTCAGCCGGTATACGTCGTCGCCATCCACCGTCTCGTGCCCCAGGTACTCGATACGATTGTCCTTCGTCGCATAATCCACCAGCGGTCCGTAGAAATCGGCATCTTCCGTGATGCTGCGCAGTTCACGCTCGCCCATCAGTTCCGGGTCTTTGCGTCCTTCGAACGGCGAGATCTTCCATCCCGAGGAGCCATCGTACGACTCGATCTCGGACATGCCCTGTATGGTAACGGTGTCGCGCACAAGATTGGGCGTCATCGCGGTGCGCGTGATTTGAGCTGTAAAAGCGCCCTGCTGCAGTCTGGCGGTCATTTTCAGGGTCTTGATGGCTTTGATCTTTTCGACTCCGCCCCGCGCCTCCAGGTTCTTAGCCACAAGTTCCGCGGCGGTCTGCCCAACCAGCATCATGGGGCAGGCCAGCAGCGCGGCAATCGGAAACACATTACGCATGGTCATTGGTCCTTGTGTCTAGACTACGATAAATCCGAAACGTTAGTTCCGACGTTTTGCAAGCCGGCAGAGCGGGTTGCAGTCCCTTTGCGCGTGCTACATAGAAGATACCCATGCTGACCGGCGAAGAAACCCGTGCGGCCCTCATCGCGCAACTCTCCCTGGACGAGCGCCAGCACGCGATCCTTTACCAGGCGTCCCCACATATCCCGCCCGGTCCGCTCGAGATCGGCCGGCAAAACATCGTTGCTCCCTGGCCAGCCTGTCTGGCATTTGTCGACCGCGAGCCCACCGCCAACTGGGGACACTCCTGCCGTTACGTTCTCCTGAATACGGACACCAGCGAAATACTATCCTTCGAAGTCCGTTTTCCTCCTTTTCAAGGAAACGATCGGCTCACTTGGCGCACTATCTACCAATCGCCCACGGCGCCCGCTTGGGCCGTGAAAGTCCCGCATCAGGAATAACGGGACGCGAACAGGAGGAAATGTTTCATGCCACAGCATGATGAACGTGTGTTCACTACCATTCAAAGAGACGCGTTTGAGCGTCTATCCCCCCGGCAGCGGGAAACCACCAATCTTTTCATAGACAAGAAAGTCTACGCAGCAGGCGAAACCATTGGGAATAGCGTCCAGAAAATCAAAGTGGAGACCGCCAGTGTTCTCGTCTTCGCCGACGATCATCCGCTAGCGAATTTCGGGCACGATTGCCGCTACCTTCTTTACCATCCCGAAAATGGAACCCTGCAACGCGAGATTCTCGCCAGATTCCCTCCCAGCGCTGGAACCTTCGAGCGAAAGATGGTTGTGTTCAATGAGCCGGTCAAGTTCATTGCACGCGGCCCTCTTCCGCCAGTCGTACCTGAGTGGTTTTGCCCCAGGCTGGTTCCCAAAGGCAACCGCTATGCAATTCTGGCGGCGGGCTGCACCCAGGCTCGTCACCTGAATGACATGGAGTTCGCCTACCGCACCCTGATCAATAATTACGGCTTCCATGCGGATAACATTTACGTCCTGAACTACGACGGGGCGCGTCAGGTTTGGGATTCCCTGCCGGCCGAATGGCCCGGGAACGACACCGGCTACACCATTCAAGTGACCGACAACGGATCGCGGGCGGCTTTTCAACGTGCGTTCGCCGATCTGGCGAAAAAGATCGGTCCCGAAGATTTGCTTTTCATCCACACCAACAATCACGGCGATGGCATGCCGCAACCCTCCTTTATGTGTATGCCGACGGCGCCCTACTCGCCCAATTCGGGGATGTTCCCCAACTGGGATCCTTACTACGCGACCGACTTTGCGTCGGACCTTGCCGCTCTTCCGAAGTACCGCGCCCTCATGGTCATGATGGAGCAGTGCGGATCGGGCGGATTCAACGCTCCCATTCTCGCCAAGAGCACCGCGGCTTCGACGAGTGTCGCGTCGGCTTGCCTGCCAACGGCATCGTCCTACGCCAGTGCGGATGGAAATTGGGATTCATTCGCCTACGACTGGGTGGCCGCGATGCATGGCTCCTACCCCAATGGATCTGCGCTGGCAAGCAATCCGGACACGAATGGAGACGGCGTGGTGGACGCTCAGGAAGCCTTCAATTACGCCGTTTCGGTGCAGAATCCGTACGACACGCCGAACTTCAACGAAACCTCGGCAGCCGCTGGAGCCACCACGCTCACCCAACAGTACGCGCTCGTTTGGACCTGGTGCTATATCCTGCGTCCGATACTCGAACCCATCTATGGCGCGGCGCTGCCGTTCCCGCCGAACCCGCCAGATCCCGCCTACTTCGCCGCTGTCAACCGCATCACGCCGGAGCTACAAAAGCTACTCCTCCCGGCGATCGATCGCGCGTTTGTCGACGTGCGGAGGGAGCTCACACCGCAGATCGAGGCCATTGTCCGAGGCAGTTTTGGGAAGGCGGCGGCCGGATAAATAGATCCTTCGAAGCAACTCCGGCGTGCTTTTGAGCGCGCCGGGGTAAACTCGACTGCACCACAACCCTGCGCTAGAAGTCCGGCACCTTGAGGAAGAATTTCCATTCCGGGTTCTAATAGGGTAGAGCACTTCCTGCCATGGCAGCGATACGTCCAGAAATCCTGACGTGGGCACGAGAGACAGCAGGGCTGTCGCTCGCAGATGCCGCACGGGCAGTCGGATTAAAAGAGGCGAAGGGAAAGACAGCGTCTGAGAGACTTTCGGCTTTGGAAGCCGGCACCGAGGAACCGCCCCGAGGTCTGCTTGTCAAGATGGCGAAAGTGTACCGGCGTTCGCTGCTGATCTTTTATCTCAACGATCCGCCAAGGCTCGGGGACAGGGGCCAGGATTTCCGAACGCTTCCAGGGCCCCAACGCTTCAATCCGGAACTCGACGCGCTCATCAGAGACATCAAGGCACGCCAAGGCCTCATCCGATCCATGACCGAGGACAGTGAATCGGAGCCGATCGGTTTCGTCGGATCGATAACAACAGAAACCCCCGTCAATAAACTAGCGCTCCTGGTCGCGGAGCAGCTACAGTTCTCGTTGCGCGAGTTTCAAGCTGAGAAGACAAACGAGGCGGCCTTCGCTTATCTGCGAATGAAGATCGAACGGTCGGGCGTGTTCGTCCTTCTATTGGGAAACCTCGGGAGTCACCACACCAACATCCCTGTCGAAATCTTCAGGGGATTCGCGCTATCGGATTCCATTGCGCCCCTGATCGTGATTAACGATCGGGACTCGAGGGCAGCATGGTCATTCACCGCCTTGCACGAGCTGGTTCATTTGTGGCTCGGCAACACTGGAGTCAGCGGACTCGAGGCGACAAGCAGCATCGAGCAATATTGCAATGATTTGGCCGGAGAAATTCTGCTGCCTACGGCTGACTTAAAATCTTTTCCGAAGCTCGTTACGCTCGATAATGCGATATCGGAAATCTCTGCTTTCGCCCAAGACCACCGGGTAAGCCGGGCCATGGTTGCATACAAACTGCTGCGGGCCGGAATCATTAACAGATCGATGTGGTCCGAACTAAGCGCTGACTTCAATCGCGAATGGATGGCGCTCAAACAGAGGAAGGCAGACGCGCAAAAGTCATCTGAAAGCGGACCCGACTATTACGTGGTCCGCAGGCATCGCGTCGGCCCGGCGCTGCTGGACCTGGTGCGGCGTTCGCTCGACGAAGGGAATATTACATACACAAAGGCAGGCAGAGTTCTGGGCGTCAAACCCACGAATGTTGGGCCCTTGCTGGATTCGGAATCCGTTCGAGGCGTCCGTTAGTGCTTTACTTGTTCGATGCGAACGTCTTGATCACTGCGAGCAACACATATTACCCGATTGACCAGATACCGGAGTTCTGGGCGTGGATTCAACATCAGGGCAAGCTCGGGAACCTAAAGCTGCCGGTTGAAATCCTCGAGGAAATTCTGGCGGGGCAAAAGCGTGATGATCCGCTTCTGCATTGGATGAGGGACAAGGACAATCAGATCGCATTGAAACTGGATGAAAGTGTGGATGCCGCTTTGGTGCAGGTGGTGGTTTCGAACGGTTATGCGCCCGATCTTACCGACGATGAGATAGAGGAAATTGGCCGTGATCCATTCCTGATCGCTTATGGCATGGCGGCAAAGGACCGCTGCGTAGTGACTACGGAAGTGTCAAGCCCGAGAAAGAAAAGGCAAAATCGCAAGATCCCGGATGTGTGCAGCCTTTTGTCTGGTCCCGTGCTGCCCACCTCAGCCTCGGCAGCCTGAATCTGCGCCGGGTCTTCTACGGCGTCCTCTCGCTGCCAACGTTCCAGCAGTTCCAGCGTTGCCACGTCGATGGGCCGAGTAACGCTGCCGGGGCGCGGCGGCGCCTGTCGCTGTTCGAGCGTTTCAGAAGGGGTCTCGGGTCTCACTGTGGTTGCTACTCAGTTTGAATTCTACCGCCGCGCGCACCGTCGAACCCAAGAGTCACGTCTTTTCCGCCCTCCGCCGCGTCCTGTCAATGTATGAGGCGGTCCCACCTTCCGTTCGCCATCGTCCTGGCGCTTTCAACTTTCGCTGCGCTCCACGCACAAGAGGGCCGCACAATTGGCCGCGTGGCCTTCCTCAAGCAGCTAAATTCAGTCAACCAGATCTTCATCATGGAGGTTGACGCAGCGGGCGTGGGCTCTAACCCAATCAAGCTCACCAGTGACACGGGCGTCTATGCGGAAAATTATCCGGCGTGGTCGCCTGACGGAAAGCGCCTCGTCTTTCAACGCGATTTCAACGGCTCCGCGGTCTACGTGATCAATGAAAACGGTACCGGAGAGCAGCGTCTCTCCCCAACGCCCGGCTTCGACGTGACTCCGAGCTGGTCCCCTGACGGTGCTCAGATCATATACGTCAGACTGCATTCGGCCCCTCAACCCAACATGCCGCCGATTACCGACATTCGTGTCATGAACGCGGACGGCAGCGGCGATCGCGCCATCCTGCCGAATACTCTCTTCAGCGTCGAGCCCAGATGGTCGGTCAAGAATCGACTGGTTTTCATGAGCATGATGAACGGCAGCGATCTCGAAATCTACGTCATGAACCCCGACGGCGCCGGCCTCAAGCAGCTTACGAACGAGGCAACCAACGGCGACCCCGTGTGGTCTCCCGACGGAACCCGCATCACATTTGGATCGAATCGCGAAGGCGGAAACAAACTCAACATCTTCGCGATGAACGCCGACGGCGGCCAGCTACAGCAACTGACCCACTTCGACGTGCCCTATGAAGCCGGCGACACGAATTGGTCCAGCGATGGAAGGAAAATCGCCTTCGAGTGGGACGTCAACGGAATGGAACAGTCCGACCCCAATGCCTATGCCGAAGTCTGGACCATGAACTCAGACGGCACTGGCGAGATAACTACGCACATACCGTGTAGCAATGCAGGATGTGCGCCGCGCTGGCAACCACGCAGACGCGACTCTAATAATCCAACTTCTTCAGATACTCGAAACTCATTCGCAGCGATGCCACGGGATCTCCCGGTGTCTGATCCTGTTCCACAAAATAATGCTTCACACCCGCATCCGCCGCCGCTTTGAGAACCGCCGGAACATCCACCACGCCATTTCCGACTTCGCGAAACGCCGTCTTCGGAACCATCTCGTTATAGCGTTTTTCAACGCCCGGCGCGACGTTCTTCAAATGCATCAACGCCACGCGATGCCCGTACTTCTTGAGCAAGCTTACCGGGTCGGCGCCCGCCACCGTGACCCACATGATGTCCATTTCCAGATTGACCAGCTTCGGATCGGCTGTCTGCATCAGAACGTCCAGCAGAGTCCCGCTGCCTTCCGGTTGAAATTCGAACGCGTGATTGTGATAACAGAGGTGCAGGCCGGCCTTCTGGCACCGCTCACCGGCCGCATTCAACGTCTCGCCAAGCTTCTTCATCACATCGGCCCCGCCGCGATCCTGTGGCGCGATGTAAGGACACACCACGTACTCGAAGCCCTTCTCCTTGGCTTCGTCGAGCGCCGGCGGAAGCTTATCCTGGTTCCGCGTAAACAGCGCCGTGTCCATGTGCAGGCTCACCGGCTTCAGAGCGGTCTGCTTCAGATCCGGCCAGATCTTATCCATATTTCCCTGGATCACTTCGGCCTCGCGGTATCCGATCTGGTCCAGCGCCTTGAGAGTCTCGAGCGGGTTCTTGTCTATGATGCTGCGAACGGTGTACAGTTGGACGCCAATCGTTTTGAGCGTGCGGCCGTAAGACAGGGCGGCCGTCGATGCGGCGATCGAAGTCGTCATGAAGGAACGCCGGCTAACATGAGTCATGCTTCTATGCTGCCACGGAATCTCGCTCTTCAGCATTCTTTCCCTGGTCGTGACCACGGCGTCCTTTCGAGGTGTGAGCGCCGTCGATGCCAGCGTAGTGTGGGCAAGCGGGACGGAAGGCGCTGTCGTTCGGACCATTGATGGCGGCAAGACATGGAGCACTTCTAAGGTCGAAGGCAGCTTGGATTTTCGTGGCATCCATGCGCTGAACGTCAAGGCCGCGTGGATTCTCAGCAGCGGCCCCGGCGATAAATCGCGAATTTATAAAACCGAAGACGGCGGAGAAAAATGGACGCTCCAGTTCACCAACCCCGATGCCCAGGGCTTCTTCGACGCTATTTCATTCTTCGACGCGCAGCGCGGCATCGTGCTCGGCGATCCCGTCGACGGCCATTTCGCGATCCTCACCACCAACGACGGCGGCAAGACATGGACACGCCAGGCCGGTCCCGCCGCGCTTCCGAACGAAGGCGCATTTGCGGCCAGCAACACGTGTCTAATCGTCCAAGGAAAAAACACGGCATGGTTCGCAACCGGCGGCGCACGCGTGTTCCGCAGCGATGACGGCGGCCGAACCTGGACCGTTGCGTCCACTCCGATCCGTCACGATTCGGTTAGCGCAGGAATCTTCTCCCTCGCCTTCTCCGGCGAAAAGCACGGTGTCGCCGTCGGTGGAGATTATTCCAAACCAAACGAGAATATGGCGAACATCGCGATTACTTCAGACGGCGGACGCACCTGGACGTCGCCTGCTGGAACGCGTCCCAACGGTTATCGATCGGCCGTGATTCACATCGGAGAGCGCTGGTTTGCAACGGGACCTGGTGGTACAGACATCTCTCTCGACAACGGCAACAGTTGGAAATCATGGGACGCCGCGCCATACAATGCCTTGGCCGCGGCCGCCGGAACGCTCTGGGCAGTGGGCGGAAAAGGACACATCGCGCGTATGTTTCCATAATATGTGTACGAAATTCTGGAATACTTACAACCCGGCGCCCTCGTACTGGATCTCGGTTGCCGCAATGGCAGCTTCCCGATAAATTTCCGAAACGATATTTCGGTCATTCGCGTGGATCTTGTGAAGACAGATATTATCGGATCGTTCGTACAAGCCGCCGCACAGCACTTGCCGTTTCCATCGAAAAGCTTTGATGCGGTGATCTTGAATCACTCACTCGAACACATCGCCAATCTGAAGCCGTCTCTCCAGGAAATCGGACGCGTAGTCAAAAGCAGCGGGGCCGCGTTTGTCGCCGTACCCGACGCCAAGACCTTGGGCGATAGGTTTTATGGCAAAGTCTATCGCGACGCTGGGGGCCACGTGAATCTTTTCGATTCACCAGAGAAACTGGAGCGAATGGTGTCCTGGTATTTCGGAATGCCACATATTGCGACACGCACACTCTTGACGTCTTTCAATTACCTGAATCGATATAATACGCGCGATATCGCCGTACGAAGACAACTCCAAGCCGCCGCTGTCCCGGAGTTCCTGCTCGCTTGTGCCGCCCGAGTCACCAGGCTGCTTGACCGGCACTTGAAAACTCGCACCGGAGTCTACGGATGGGCCATGTACTTCGGCCAGCACCCGTTCCCAGTCGACCTAAGCGTCTCTTCGAATGTATGTGTCCGCTGCGGACAAGGCCGTTCCGCCGCCGAACTGATCGAAAAATGCCAGTTCTACATGTCAACCTATCGCTGTCCCGATTGCGGCGGTCTCAACTTCTTCGATGGAGCGTCCGAGGATAATGGAAAGAACCAGGAAACCGGATGACTTCTTTCCTTCGTTCCACACGATTGTGTTTCTTCTTCCTCTTCGCGCTCGCCCTCGCGGCGTCCGCACAGACCAGCCATAAAATCACGACACCCAAAGAGGCCCTCGGCTTCGACATCGGCGACGACTACTATCTCGCCAACTACACGCAGCTCAGCGCCTGGTGGCAGCGACTCGCGGCTGAGTCAGATCGCATGAAGCTGGTCGAAATCGGCAAGACCGAAGAAGGCCGGCCGCAGTACATGGCCATCGTCACGTCACCCGAGAATCAAAAGAAGCTCGCGCACTACAAGGAAATCGCGCGCAAGCTCGCGCTCGCCGAAGGCCTCACCGACGACGAGGCCCACGCCCTGGCGCATGGAGGAAAAGCTGTCGTCTGGATCGATGGCGGCCTGCACGCCTCCGAAGTTCTCGGAGCCGCGCAGCTCATGGAATTAGTCTACGAGATGGTCACGCGCAACGATCCCGAGACCCTCCGCATCCTGAACGACGTGATTATCCTGGCCGTCCATGCCAATCCCGATGGCATGGAGCTCGTCTCCAACTGGTACATGCGCGAATCCGATCCGAAGAAGCGCTCCACGCAAAACGTTCCCCGCCTCTGGCAGAAATACATAGGCCACGACAATAACCGCGATTTCTACATGTCGAACATGAAGGAATCGACCAGCATGAATCGCATCCTCTACAGCGAGTGGTTTCCTCAAATCATGTACAACCATCACCAGACCGGACCCGCCGGCGCGGTGATGTTCGCGCCTCCGTTCCGCGATCCGTTCAACTACAATTTCGATCCGCTCATTCCGCTGCAAATCGAAATGGTGGGCGCGGCGATGCACAGCCGCATGGTGGCGGAAGGCAAGCCCGGCACGGCCCAGCGCAGCGGCGCGCCCTATTCGACCTGGTACAACGGCGGCCTCCGCACCACCACCTACTTTCACAACATGATCGGACTGCTCACGGAAACCATCGGCAATCCGACGCCCTTCGAAGTGGCGCTGGTGCCGGAACGTCAACTGCCCACCAGCGACGAGCCCTTTCCAGTTGCGCCGCAGACCTGGCACTTCAAGCAATCGATCGAATACTCCATGACCGCGAATCGCGCCGTGCTCGATCTCGCATCGAAGTATCGCGAGGATTTTCTCTTCAATATCTATCGCATGGGCCGCAATTCCATCCAGCGAGGCAGCCAGGATTCCTGGACCATCACTCCCAAGCGCATTGAAGCCCTGAAGGAAACTGCGGCCAAGAACACTGAACCCAAGCAGCAGGGGCGCGCGCCGGGCTCCTCAGGCGCAGGGCAGATCTCGTCAGCGGATATTCCCGGACCGGATGGCCGTCCCGCCGGACTCCCCGCCAACCTCTACGCATCGGTTCTGCACGATCCTGCCATGCGCGATCCGCGTGGCTACATCGTTCCCTCAGACCAACCGGATTTCCCGACCGCGACGAAATTCATCGACACGCTGATCAAGAACGGCATCGTCGTCGATCGCGCCACCGCGCCTTTCGATGTCGCAGGAAAACATTATCCCGCCGGTTCGTGGGTTGTGAAAACCGCGCAGGCTTTCCGTCCTCATATCCTCGACATGTTCGAGCCCCAGGATCATCCCAACGATTTTCGTTATCCCGGCGGCCCTCCGATTCCTCCTTACGACGTCACTGGCTACACGCTCGCGTATCAAATGGGCGTGAAGTTCGACCGTATCCTCGATCCGTTCGATGGACCATTCGAAAAGGTGACCGGTTTGCAAGAGGCTCCTCCTGAAAAAATCGTTGGCGTTTCGAAGCCCGCCGGATATCTCATCAGCCATGAGCAGAACGATTCATTCATCGTAGTGAACCGGCTCCTCAAAAACGGCGACGACGTGTATTGGTTAAAACAGCCTGTGACGTTGGCGGGGCGTCGCGTCGGCGCGGGAACCATGTATGTCCCGGCGCGCGAACAAACCGGACAGCTTCTCGCGAAGGCGACAGCCGAGCTCGGCATCACCGTCGAAGGCGTCGCGACGCGGCCCACTGGCGACGCCATCAAGCTCAAACCGATCCGAATCGGTCTATGGGATCAATACGGCGGCTCCATGACCTCCGGTTGGCTGCGCTGGATTTTCGAACAGTTCGAGTTTCCCTTCGAAGTAGTGTACCCGGCAGCGCTCGACCAGGGCGACCTCGCCAGCCGTTTCGATGTTCTCGTGTTTCCCAGCGGCGCCATGCCGCGCCTGCCCGGAGCGCCCTCCCGCGGCGGGTTCAGCTTCCGCCAGCCGAATCCGGAGGACATCCCGGAAGAATATCGCAAGATGCTCGGCAACGTCACCGCCGACAAAACCATCCCGCAGCTTCAGAAATTCATCCAAGCCGGTGGAACAATCGTCACCGTCGGCGATTCCACAACCTTGGCGCACTTCTTTGGATTGCCGATTCGAAACGCGCTCGTAGAAATGGGTGCCGATGGACATGAGCATCCGCTGCCCCAGGAGAAGTTCTACGTCCCTGGTTCGGTATTGCAGGTCACCGTGGACAACACCAATCCGATCGCCTACGGCATGCCTGCAACCGCCGATGTCTTCTTCGAAAACAGCCCGGCATTTCGCCTCTCTCCCGACGCTGAACTCAAAGGCGTGAAACCGGTGGTCTGGTATCCCAACGCGACCCCGCTCCGCAGCGGATGGGCTTGGGGGCAAGGTTATCTGGAAGGAACGGTGGGCGCGGCCGAGGCGTCCATGGGCGAAGGCAAAGTTTTCCTATTAGGAGTGGAAGCTACGTTCCGCGGTCAGCCGCACGGCACGTACAAACTTCTATTCAATTCGCTCTACTTCGGACCTTCGAAAGACGCGACCCTGCCCTAAGCCTTGAACGCAATCCGAAAAACGGAGCCGCGGCCGGCGTCGCTCTCTGCGCTGATCTCAGCACGATGGCAGCGCGCGATCCACTGCGCAATCGAGAGCCCCAGACCGCATCCGCCTTCATCGCGGCTACGCGCTTTATCGGCGCGATAGAAACGATCGAAGACGCGCGGCAGATCCGCTTGCGCAATCCCAATTCCGGTATCCCGCACCGCCAGTTCCACACGCTCCTGTCCTTGATCCAGCGACACCTCAATCCTTCCGCCGGCAGGCGTGTACTTGATCGCGTTATCGATCAACGCGTGAATGAGGCGGCGAATCGCGGGATCGTTGCCCTGAATCGTCACCGCTCCATCCGGTACACGGACGGCGAGATCCAGGTCCTTGTTACGCGCCTGCGAATTCTCCTGGCGGCAAACCTGATCGACAACTTCTCTGAGATCGACAGGCGCGAACTGCAGAACGCCCGATCCCGAATCGGCGCGCGCCAGAACCAGCAGTTCTTCAATCAGCCGCGATGTCCGTTCCGATTCGTCGTGAATCTGCCGCAGGGTTTCGCGATACGCTTCCGCCGAGCGTTGCTGGCGCAGAGCGATCTCGGACGCAGTGCGAATGAACGCGATCGGGCTGCGCAGTTCGTGCGAAGCATCGGCAGTGAATTGCGATAGCCGCGCAACTGAATTTTGAAGCCGGCCCAGCATCTCGTTCCAAGTCTCGGCCAGACGCTGCAACTCATCGCCTGTTCCGGGGACACGCAAACGCCGGGCTAAATTATCGATGCCAATCGATCGCGCCGATTGAGTCATGTCGTCGACAGGTTGTAGCGCGCGCCGGCTCATCCAGTAGCCTCCGAAGGCCGCCAGAAAAAGCGCGGATGGAATCGCCAACATTAACAACACGCCGAAACGATGCAGAATTTCGGCCCGTTCGTCGAGATTCGCGGCCGCCGCAACCTGGAACCGTCTGCCACCTGCGATCAACGCGGGATTCAGTAACAGCCGGTATCGTTTCCCTCCCCACGCCACTTCCGTAAAGCCGTTCTTCCAACGATTCGAAGCGATCAATGGCGAAGACAGCAGATCCCTCCCCGACGAATCACGCACCTGCAGAAGGTTCCCCTCCGGCGCGCCCATCGCAAACTCCTTCAACTCTTCAGCGAGATCGTCCGAAGGCTCGTGCACAACCATGAATTCGAGATAGCGCTGCAGCGAAGCGACGCGATTTGTGAGCGAGTGGTCCACCGCCTGCGTAATACTGATGCTCACCGCGATCCATGTTCCTACGCCGAAAAGCGCCAGGGCGCACAACAGCATGAGACTGTACCAGGCCGTCAGGCGGAATCGTATGGATCGCTCGACCGCCATCTCTACGGCTCCTTCACGCAGTAGCCAACGCCGCGGACCGTGTGTATGAGCCGCGCTTCACCAGGAAGATCGATCTTGGACCGCAGCAGACGAACAAAAACATCGAGCGTGTTGCTTTCGACGCAGTCCTCGAAGCCCCACAACGCGTCCATGATATGTTCGCGCTCCACCACAACGCCGACCCTGCGCATCAACAATTCGAGCAGCCCATATTCCGTCCGCGTCAGAGTGATTCGACGGCCGGCGCGCGCGGCTTCACGCGAAGACGTATCCAGCGTCAAATCGCCCCCGCGAAGAATGAGCGGCGTAGAGATAGGAGCGCGCCGGCTTAGCGCGCGAATACGCGCCAGCAGCACCTCAAACGAGAACGGCTTCGTTACGTAATCGTCGGCCCCACAATCCAAGCCCTTGATCACGTCCGCTTCCGTATCGCGCGCCGTGAGCATCAGAATCGGAGTCTGAACATTCGCTTCCCGCAGCCGCCGCGCGACATCGAGCCCGCTCATCCCAGGCAGCATCACATCGAGCAGAATGGTGTCGAACACGTGATGCCGGGCGATGGAGAGCGCGTCCGGACCGCGGCCCGACAACACAACGGAATGCCCCTCCTCCTCCAGGCCTTGCTTGAGGAGGTCTGCCATCCGCCGCTCGTCTTCTATTACCAGAATCTGCATCTGTCATATACATGCTAACGTTCCGCTCTAGAAAAGGCATTCAGATTTCCTTCAGATTCGTTTGCTGTACTGTATCTGAAGTGAGATCGACCTGTTTGCTGCCGCTCGCGTGTCTGTCGATGTTGTCGATGGCCGCGCCGCCGCCGCAGCCGGGTCAGGCCGCAACTGGCCCCATTTCTCTCACGCTTGAAAGCGCTCTCGCCTCCGCACGCGCCTACAGCCAGCAATTTCAAACGGCTGTCGTCGCCGCAGCCAGCGCCCGCGAAGACGTTCTTCAAGCGCGCACAGCCCTCTTACCGACGCTCACCTACTTCAATCAATACATCTATACGCAGGGCAACGGGACTCCTTCCGGAATCTTCGTCGCGAACGACGGCGTCCACGTTTATAACAGCCAGGCCAACGTTCACGGCGAATTGTTCTCCATCGCGAATCGCGCGAATTATCGCAAAGCGATGTTCGCGGCCGCGGCAGCACAGGCTCGCCAGGACATTGCGAGACGTGGTCTGATCGCAACAGTGGTGAGCGCCTATTACGGTTTAATAGCCGCGCAGCGTCATCTTGCGAATGCGCAGACCGCACTCAAAGAAGCACAGCAATTTTTCGATATCACGCAGAAACAGGAGCGCGGCGGCGAGGTTGCGCACGCGGACGTTGTGAAGGCCGAACTGAATGTGGAACAGCGCAAGCGCGACTTGCAAGAGGCGCAGTTGAATGTCGAAAAAGCTCGAATCAATCTTGGAGTAACCCTCTTTCCTAACGTCGATCAGGAGTTCAACATCGACGACGACCTCGCAACAATCGCTCCGCTGCCCGCTCTCAGCGACATCCAATCCGAAGCCATCAGCCGCAGCCCCGATATGCGAGCCGCCGAGGCGACAGTCAAATCCGCAAACTACGGCGTGAGTGCGGCCAAGGGCGCCTACTATCCCTCGCTCGTCTTCGATTACTGGTATGGCATCGACGCAAATGTCTTCGGGATTCGCGGACCGGACGACCGCAAGAATCTCGGCAGCGTGGCGCAAGGCACGGTGAATATTCCCGTCTGGAATTGGGGCGCGACGCGCAGCCGGGTGCGCCAGGCGGAGCTTCAGCAGCAACAGGCACAGGCCGATCTCACGTTTGCGCAGCGCTCGCTGCAATCCACCATCAGCTCATCGTACGCGGAAGCCCAGACCTCGCTTGCGGAACTCGATTCTTTGAAGCGCTCGCTCGACCTGTCGGTGGAAAGCCTGCGCCTCACGATTCTTCGCTATGAAGCCGGCGAAGCAACGGCGCTCGAAGTTTCCGATGCGCAGAGCACGCTCGCACAAGCTCGCAACGCTTATGACGACGGGCTGGCTCGCTATCGAGTGGCGCTGGCCAGCTTACAAATTCTGACGGGAAGCTTGTGATCATGCGAAAACGATTATGCGCGGCGGCTCTAATGGTTTTCTCGGTTCTCACCGCCTGCGGCGAAAAGAAAGAAAAAGAAGCGGAGCCGGTCGTTCCCGTGCAGTTGACCCCGGCCAAGAGCGGCTCCATCGAGCGCATCATCACGGCCGACGGCGTCGTATTCCCACGAACGCAATCGAGCGTCATGCCGAAAATCAGCGCTCCGGTTAAAACATTTTTCGTCAATCGCGGAGATCACGTCAAACAGGACCAAGTGCTCGCGGTTCTCGAAAACAAAGACCTCGCGGCCGCTGCAGCCGATAGCAAAGGCGCTTATGAACAGGCCCAGGCGCAGTTTTCTAACGTCTCCGGCGCCACCGTTCCGGAAGAAGTAAATAAATCGCAGCAGGATGTCCAAGCCGCGCAGCAGGCCATGGACGCCGCTCGAAAAGTCTATGAAAGCCGCCAGCAACTCCTGCGAGAAGGCGCCATCGCACGCAAGCTGGTGGAAGACGCAAACGTCTCCTACGTCCAGGCCCAAACCCAGTTCAACGTTGCGCAGGAACATCTCAAAGCGGTGCAGAACGTCAGCAAGCATCAGGACGTGAAGAGCGCGCAAGGCCAGCTCGATTCCGCGCATGCCCGCTACGAAGGAGCGCAGGCGCAGTTCGCCTATTCCGAAGTTCGCAGCCCCATCGCTGGCGTGATTGCAGACCGGCCCTTATATGCCGGAGAAATGGCCAACGCCGGATCGCCACTGCTGACCGTCGTGGACATCTCGCGAATCGTCGTGCGCGCCAATGTTCCCGTAGGTCAGGCTGCATTTCTCAAAGTCGGCGACGCTGCGACGATCACTCAGTCCGACGCGAACATCGCAGCGCCGGGCAAGATCACCGTTGTGAGTCCCGCGGTCGATCCCAACACCACCACCGTGCAGGTATGGGTTGAAGCCGCCAATCCAGGGGAACGTCTGCGCGCCGGCGTCACCGTGAAGATCAATGCGGTCGCGGAGACCATCAACGACGCAATACTCATCCCACAAGTTGCGCTCCTGCCCTCGCAGGAAGGCAACACCGTTGTGATGGTTGTCGGGTCCGACATGGTGACGCACGAGCGCAAAGTGGAAGTCGGCGTTAAACAGGAAGACAAAGTCCAGATCCTGTCCGGTCTCAAGCCCGGCGAACAAGTGATCACGCAGGGCGGCGTCGGATTGCGGGATGGAACGAAGGTGCGCGTCGATACCGGCAAATCGAAGGAAGACGAGAAATGAACGGTCCTCCCGAAGTGGACCACTGGAGCGCCCGCTACGGCAAATCCATCATCTTCGTCATTCTCACGCTGGTCGCCGCTGGCATTTATCTCGCCCTAACGATTCCGATCGCCGTCTTCCCCTCCACCGATTTTCCGCGAATTGTCATCGGCGTCGATAACGGCGTCACGCCGATCGACCAGATGCTGGTCACCATCACGCGTCCGCTCGAAGACGCCGTGAATACGGTCCAAGGACTGGAGCGAGTCACTTCCATCACCAGCCGCGGCTCGGCCGAAATCGACCTGTTTTTCTCGTGGAAGGTCGACATGTTCCAGACTCTCGACCTCGTCAACGCCGCACTGGCGCGCGCGGAATCGACTCTGCCGCCCACGGCTAAAGTGACATCGAACCGTTTGACCTTCGCCGCATTTCCGATTCTCGGCTATAGCCTGACGTCCGATTCCATTCCACAGACGCAGCTTTGGGAACTGGCGAATTACGAATTGAAACCGCGCCTGAACCGGCTCACCGGCGTGTCGACGGTCGTTGTGCAAGGGGGCCAGGTTCCAGAGTTCGAGGTGCGCACCGATCCCGCCAAGCTCGCGCAAACCGCAGTAACTGTTCCAAACATTTTGGATGCCGTTCGTCGCAGCAACATGATCGATTCGCCGGGCTTGATGGAGACGAATCATCAACTCGTGCTCAGCCTGGTGAGCGGGCAGACGCGGACGCCAGGTCAGATCGCGAGCATCGTGATCAAAACCACCCCGAGCGGCGCTCCCGTGCGAATCGGAGATGTCGGCTCCGTCTCGCCCTCGGTTGAGCCCGTGTATACCATCGTGAGCGCGAACGGCAAGCCGGCCGTTCTACTCAGCATCAATCGGCAGCCCGACAGCAATACGGTTGACGTCGCGGACGCCGTCCATATTGAGGTCGCCAGCATCGCGAAAACGCTACCGAAGGGCGTGCACATGGAGCCCTTCTACGATCAGTCCGATCTCGTTAGGGCCTCCATCACGAGTGTTCGCGACGCGATTCTCATCGGTCTGGTTCTCGCTGCCGTGATTCTGGTTCTCTTCCTGCGCGACTGGGGAAGCTCCATCGTTGCCGCTCTGGTGATCCCCGCCACGGTTGCCATCACGTTCATCGCTCTGCGTTTGATGGGTGAGAGTTTCAACCTCATGACGTTGGGCGGCCTGGCCGCCGCGGTCGGGTTAGTGATCGACGATGCCATCGTCGTCGTTGAAAACATCGTGTTGCATCGCGATGCCGGTGAGACTCGCGCGGATGCAATTCGCAAAGCGATGTCGGAAATTCGGACACCTCTCATCGGGTCTACCATCACGCCGATCGTCGTGTTCCTTCCGCTGATCTCGATCACAGGCGTTACGGGAGTATTTTTCCGCGCTCTTGCGATCACGGTCGGAGTCGCGCTGCTCACTTCGCTGGCACTGGCGCTAACATGGACCCCGACACTCAGCCATTACCTGCTGCGGCCCAAAGCGCGGTCGCACGAACAAGGTCCCGCGCGCGGCATCATGGCGCGCATCCTCTGGCTCTACGATCGAGTGCTGCGTGGTACGTTGCGCCGGCCCTGGGCTCTCGCGTTATTCTGCATCGCGCTGATCGTCGCGTCTTACTTCTGCTACGCGGGGCTCGGCTCAGACCTGCTCCCGGAGATGGACGAAGGCGGCTTCATTGTCGATTATCTGATGCCGGCCGGCGCCTCGCTTGTGGACACCAACCGCGTGGTGAGCCACGTAGAAGCGATTCTGCACACCATCCCGGAGGTTGAGAGTACATCGCGCCGGACCGGCCTGGAACTCGGCCTTGCCGCGGTCACGGAGGCAAATAGAGGTGACATTACGGTAAAGCTAAAAGCCAAACGCAGCCGCGGCGTCGAGGAAGTCATCGCCGATGCGCGCGAGCAGATCACGAAGCAAGAGCCAGTGCTCGACGTCGAATTTCCGCAATTACTGCAAGACATGATCGGCGATCTCACAAACGCTCCGGAGCCGATTGTAATCAAACTGTTCTGTCAAAATCCCGATCTGCTCAACCTGTGGGCGCCTCAAGTTGCGGACGCCATCAAGAAAGTGAACGGCGTCGTGGACATCCTCAACGGCATCGACAACACCATCAGCGGTCCCGCAATAACATTCCAGGTAGACCCCTCCGTTGCGGCCCGTGCCGGTTTTACAACCGATGAAGTGGAACTCGATGCCAGCGCCATTTTACAAGGCGAGCCGGCTCCTCCGCCTGTGATTGTCAACGACAGATCCTATACCATTCGCGTCCGTTTCCCTGACTCCGTGCGCCAATCCGTAGAGACGATCGACAACACTCTGCTCACTAGCTCGACCGGGAAAACAGCAACGCTAGGTTCGCTTGCCACCATGCAGCAAATCCCGGGACAGACTGAGATCCGCAGAGAGAATCTGCAGCGATTAGTTGCGGTGACAGCTCGTCTGGAAGGCGCCGATCTCGGAGCCGGCATAGCGGGAGTAAAGAAAACCGTCGCGAATCTAAATATGCCGTCGGCCATCCGCGTCGTCTACGGCGGCACTTACGAAGAGCAGCAGAAATCGTTCCGCGATCTGGTGTTGGTGTTAATCCTGGCGATTGTATTAGTATTTACCGTTCTGCTATTTGAGTTCGGCGGATTCTCAGAACCCATCGCGATTCTATCTTCGGCGCTGCTTTCCACGTCCGGCGTTTTCCTCGCGCTCCTCCTGACGCACACCACTTTTAATATCTCCTCATTCATGGGACTCATCATGGTGATCGGCATCGTCGCCAAGAACGGCATTTTACTCTTAGACGCCGACAAAAACTTTCGCCGCGAGGGCGTCAGGCCGGAGGAAGCCATGATTCAGGCCGGCGAGCGCCGCCTGCGTCCAATCTTAATGACTGCGCTCGCGACGGTCGCCGGCATGATCCCGCTGGCATTAGCTATCGGGGCAGGATCGCAGATGTTACAACCTCTCGCGATCGCAGTTATCGGCGGCCTGCTTGCGTCCATGATCTTATCGCTCATCGTAACTCCAGCGGTGCATTACTATCTAAGTCGGGTATAATTCCAAAATGCCCCACGTCGAGAAACATCAACCCGGATCTTTTTCCTGGCTGGAACTTTCTACAACCAACCAGGAGGCTGCCAAAACTTTCTACACTTCTCTGTTCGGGTGGTCCGTTGAAGATTCACCCATGGGTCCGAATGATTTTTATTCCATGTTCAGTCTCGAAGGCAGGAACACAGGTGCGGCTTATACCATGAGGCCGGATGAACAGGCGCAGGGCATCCCACCGCATTGGATGGTCTACGTCGCCACGGACGATGCCGATCATACCGCGCAACTGGCGGGTCAAGCCGGAGGCAAGGTGCTGGCGCCCCCATTCGATGTATATACATTTGGCCGCATGGCCGTCATTCAGGATCCTGCCGGCGCGGTGTTCTCTGTGTGGCAGTCGAAGAACCACACCGGTGCGGGCATCGCGGGAGTGCCTGGAACATTATGCTGGGTGGACCTGAATACTCCGAATCCGGAGAGCGTGAAACAGTTCTATACCGGCGTGTTTGGTTGGAAAATCGCCCCCGGCGACGACCCCTCCGGCTATCTTCACATCAAGAACGGCGACGAATTTATCGGTGGCATTCCACCCGCTTCTTCACAAAATCCCAACGCGCCTCCGCATTGGCTGCCGTATATCCTGGTCGCCGATTGCGACGCCACAACAGCTAAAGCGAAGGAACTCGGCGCTCAGGCATATATGGAGCCGATGACGATCGAACACGTCGGACGCATGGCGGTTCTGGCCGACCCGCAAGGCGCCGTCTTCGCAATCTTCCAGCCGCCGAGTCACTAGCGCTTCAATGCGGCTGTTACCGTATCGCCGCCACGTTCGGCCAGAAGGCGTTCCACGGTTTCGGTTACCTCGCGCTTCAACTGCGTGTTGAATTCGCCGCTTGCCGGCCCCGCAAAACCTGCATGGATCAGCCGGACTTTTCCGTCGCGTCCGAGAAAGAAAGTGGTCGGCCAGGAATTGAGATTCTCGGCCTGCGTAATCTTCGCCTGCAGTTCCTTGGGTTCGCCTCCAATGAGGTACGTATACTCGATGCCGTACTTCTTGATAAAGGCTCGCAGGCGCGTCTTGTCGGCGAGTTGCTCCTGCTCTTCAAAATCGAGCGCCACGATTTCGAGTCCCAAGGCGTGGTAGCGGCGATAGAGTTCAGCAAGGAACGGCGCTTCGTCGTGACAATTCGGGCACCAGCTTCCAGTGATATTCACAATCACAACTTTGTTCTTGAACCGGGGATCGTTACTCGAGACCAGCTTCCCGTCGATATCGGGAAAGCTAAATTGGAACGGTTCATTCGGGTCCTTCACGCGAGTGTGTTTTTCAGGATCGGTGGGCTCCGGGATGCCTTTCGCGCGAGCTTCCTCGGCGCGCACCGCAACGTAATTCTTCGCCGGCTGATGCCCGCCTTGAAGCGACAGTGCGAGCGTCCCGTCCGCCTGTGGCGTGATGTTCAGAAGAAAAGCGCGCGCCCCGTCGAAGTGATTGAGCACGAACTTTCCGTCGCTATAGTTGCCGACGATAGCGCCGGTGTCGCCGTCGACGCGCAGGATCGCCGCCGATACTTCGGGACCCGTCTGACGGACGATCAGTCGCCAGGCATGCTCGCCTTTGGGGCTCTCGTTGGGGATGTCCCACAGGCCGCCGATGTCGGGCGTCTTCTCTCGCGTTACCGCCGCCGCAGTGTGTGGCCGTGCTTCGATATCGTGGAAACCGTTGCGCTTGTTTCCATATGTGCCCTTCAACACGCCATCGCTAAGCGTCGCCTCGAGTTGCGTCGCATAGTGCTCGAAGCGGACTGAGAGCGTATTGCCATCCAACTTTCCCGCGGTCGACGTGACGCGCTCGTCGCCATTGAAGAAGGAGACCTTCACATCCGATCCGCCACCCGAAAATTCGATCGGGAAGGCGATTTTGTAATCGTCGAACTGAATGGTTCCATCCCAGCGCCCGCTTAGGTTGCCGGCATTCGCCGCGGCGGCCAACGCCAGGATCGCTGCAATACCGAAGGTCGTTTTCATGGGTGCTCCTTGCGAAGTAGGCATACTAGATCGACTTGATATAGTTGGCAGTGTACAGCCGCATAGCCATAGTGTCAAGCGTTATCATACCAATGTCGATAGAGATTGCCAAGATTTTATTTGACACTGCGAATAACGCTGCCGTAGACTGGAGCTTGTTGCGGCAGCGATAACAACCGGCGTAGCCGCTCCGGTTATCTGCGGGCCGATCAGCCGCTGCAAATCGCGGTGAAGAGAACAGCGTCACGGTGCTACCCTGCTGATATCGCAAGAATAAGTTTCCTCTGTCAGAAGGAAGCGTACTGAAGCCAAAGGAGGCGTTGCTGTGCCTGATGAAGTGGTTCGAACCTCGTTGAGTGAACAGGGGGCGTTTCAACTTGCAAACGTCACAAAGACCCCGCCCCAGTACGGTGCGATTACGCCGCGCTGGCTGGTCCGCCTGCTCGATTGGAAACCGCTCGAAGCCGGAACAATTCGCATCAACCGCGTTGATGAGACGAAGCCTATCGACGTCCGTTGCGAACAGGTTGAGGAAACTCCTTTACCTGAGACCTACGTGGCCTACGAGGAGAAACCGAAAGAATACAAGCTGAGCACCATTAATGCCGTGCTCAATGTGCACACGCGCATTTCCGATCTTTTCAGTAAGCCGTACGACCAGACCCGCGAGCAACTGCGCGTCCTGGTGGAGAATATCAAGGAGCGGCAGGAACGCGAGCTGTTGAACAATGCGGGCTACGGGTTCTTGAATAACGTGACGCCCGAGCAGCACATTCATACCAGGGATGGCGCGCCCACGCCGGACGATCTCGACGAGCTCCTCACTAAGGTTTGGAAAGAGCCCTCCTTCTTCCTGGCGCACCCTCGGGCGATCGCTGCGTTCGGGCGCGAGTGTACCCGCCGCGGCGTGCCGCCTCCCACAGCGACGCTTTTCGGGACGCCGTTTCTGACCTGGCGCGGCGTGCCGCTAGTTCCGACCGACAAGATTCACGTTTCGAAGAAGGACAGCAAGACCAAGATCCTGCTCCTGCGCGTCGGCGAACGCAAACAGGGTTGTATCGGATTGTTCCAGCCGGGACTGCCTGGCGAGCTGAGTCCCGGACTATCGGTCCGCTTCATGGGGATCGACGATAAAGCAGTCTCGTCCTATTTGATCTCGCTATATTGCTCGACCGCTGTTCTTACCGACGATGCGATCGCTGTTCTCGAAGGCGTCGATGTAGGCCGTTACCATGAGTACAAGTGAGTTGATGCCGCCTGCGTCCACCGTGCCGGAGGCAAACCTGGCCAACGAACTGGATTCAGCCGCTCTCATGCGTCTGGCGAACGAGTTTTTCAAAACGTTTCCAGCCGAGAGCGCTCCCGCGGCGCCGGTCGGCGCAGGCCCACTCCCAGGTCCACTCAATGTTCCGCAACAAACCAGCATTCCTGCGGAAGCGGACCTTCCTGGATTTCCGTCACCGTTAACCGCACAAGCGCCACCGTCCGGCCCGGCGGACGCCCCTGTCGATATCGGAACAGGTCATAGTTTTTCGTTTCTGGACGAGATCCGGCCGCGATTCCCAGAGCCCGAAGCTGCGCCGTCTGGGCCGAATCCGTTCTTCGAACCGATCGGAGAAGTGGATTTGGGGTTTGCCGATATTGCATCCTCGACGCAACCCCCCGCCTCGACATCACCAGGCGGGCCTGGATTCGCGGACTCGCCGCCTGTCCCGGCGTTCTCGTTCTTAGAGGATGCCAGGCCGCTCTATGCTTTCCCGCCCGTCGAGGCGATTCCGTCACAAGGTGAATCGGACAAGGATCTCGGGTTTGCCGATATCGCTGCCGCGACGCAACCCCCCATGCCGACATTACCAAGCGTGTCTGGGTTCGCGGACTCGCCGGCTGTCCCGGAGTTCTCGTTCTTACAGGATGCTAGGCCGCTCTACGCTTTCCCGCCTGCGGTTCCCGGTCCTGCGCCCGCGCCTTTTGTCGAAGCGATGCCGTCACAGGCTGAATCGCCCGACCGCAGCATTCCTTTGTCCTCGTCTTCCTTCAGTGCCGAGGCTGTCCGCCGGGACTTTCCAATTCTGAAAGAGCGTGTGAACGGACGGCCGCTGGTCTGGCTGGACAACGCCGCGACCACGCAAAAGCCTCAGAGCGTGATCGACCGGTTGAGTTATTTCTATACCCACGAGAATTCCAACGTGCATCGCGCCGCACACGAGCTGGCGGCTCGGGCCACGGACGCCTATGAGTCCGCGCGCGACAAAGTTCGCCGCTTTCTGAATGCTTCCACGCCTCGCGAAATCGTCTTCGTGCGTGGCGCCACCGAGGGCATCAACCTGATTGCCCAAAGCTGGGGACGCCGCAACGTTCGCAAAGACGACGAGATTGTCATCACCTGGCTGGAACATCATGCCAACATTGTGCCTTGGCAGATGCTCTGCTCGGAAACTGGCGCGCGGCTGCGTGTCGCGCCTGTTGACGATAGCGGGCAGGTGATTCTCGAAGAGTATGAAAAACTGCTCGGCCCGCGCACGCGCCTTGTTTCCTTCTCCCAGGTGTCCAATGCGCTGGGAACCATCACTCCGTTAACCGAGATTACCGAAGCGGCTCACCGGCATGGCGCGCTCGTGCTTGTGGATGGCGCACAGTCGATCTCGCACATGCGCGTCGATGTGCAGGCGCTCGATTGTGACTTCTTCGTCCTCTCGGGCCACAAGATGTTCGCCCCCACCGGCATTGGCGTGGTATTCGGGAAATCGTCTGTTCTGGACAGCATGCCCCCCTGGCAAGGCGGCGGCAACATGATCCAGGACGTCACCTTCGAAAAGACGACCTACCAACCGCCTCCGGGGCGCTTCGAAGCCGGCACCGGAAACATCGCGGACGCCGTCGGTTTGGGCGCCGCTATCGACTATCTGGATCGCGTGGGGATGCCCAACGTATCCCGTCACGAGCACGAACTGCTGGTCTATGCCACGAATGCGCTGCAACGCGTTCCGGGGCTGCGGATCATTGGAACCGCCCGCGAGAAGGCTGCCGTATTGTCCTTTGTAATAAATGGCTTCCGCACAGAAGACATCGGGCAGTATTTGAATCGTGAAGGCATCGCTGTCCGGGCGGGACACCATTGCGCACAGCCGATCCTGCGCCGCTTTGGCGTGGAAAGCACCGTTCGCGCCTCGCTGGCTCTGTACAACACCTGTGAGGACATTGATGCATTGACCGCCGCGCTATTTCGTCTCGCCGGGGAAACGAAACGGTACTAAGCGTACTGGATGCCGCAACTTACACATTTTTAGGCACTTAGAGGACCTGCTTCCGGTCTAGGTGTTGAGAGTCGCCTAATTCAGATTCCTACCATCTTGATATAGATTGGTATACATGGTAGTCTTGATTATTCCCCG